>CAYTQA010000150.1:0-6165 GCA_964439495.1 uncultured Terriglobales bacterium
AAGGATCGCTTCCATCTCTTCTCCGGGGAGTAGATTTTATAAATTTTAGCAGATTCCAGGGGAAGAGTGAGTGAATGTCTTTATGGCGGAAATCAAAAAAAACTATAGACGATTCAAGCCGGGGGAAATTTGGCCCTGAACGCATGTCGAAAGCCATGCTCTTCCCCACTGCGCAGGAGGAACCCTACCGGACCATGGCCAGCTTGCCCACCGGCCAATATACCAGGACGGCCTTGCCGTAGATGTACTCCCTGTTCACGGCCCCAAAGTCGCGGCTGTCATTGGACATAGAGCGATGATCACCCAGCACAAAGTAAGAATTTGCGGGGATCGTGGTCTCCCCCATGGAGCGCACATCGAAATATTGCGCGGGCACATAAGGTTCGCTCAGGGGCTTGCCATTCACATAGACCTGCCCGTCCACAATGCGAATGCGGTCGCCGGGAACGCCAATCACCCGCTTGATGTAGCTCTTGGTGGGGTCCATGGGATAGTGAAACACCACCACATCGTCGCGCTGGATGTCCTCGAACTTATAAACGAACTTGTTGATGAAGATGCGCTCCTGGTCCTGGAGACCGGGAAGCATGCTGGTGCCCTGCACCTCGACGGGCTGATAAAGAAAGATAATGATGAACCCGGAGATAGCCACGGAGATCAGCAAGTCCCGTATCCATACCCAGGCATGGGAATGCCAGCGGGGAAGAACTTTCGGCTGCTCAGGCAGCAGGGGACCTGTCGATTGGTCTGTGTTCGGCATCAGGAAGCTATATTGATTATACGAAAAAGAGCAATAAAGGTTAGCAGGAGCGGTCACTCCGCCGGATTTTTCTGCACGGCTATCTCCTGGCGGATCGCCTGCGCCATGGCCTGCATCTCCTCCACGCTCTTATATTTATGTCGCGGCCAGAAGAACCCTTTCAGGCCGTCCCCTTTGCGGCGGGGAACGATATGAACATGCAAATGGGGCACACTCTGGCTGATGGTGTTGTTGATAGCCACAAACGTCCCATTGGCGTGGCAGGCCTTCAGAATGACTCCGGCAAGAAATTTAACCGTCATAAAGAACGGACCCACCGACTCATCGGGCAAATCCAGCAGGGTCTCATAATGCCGCGTGGGAATAAGCAGGCAATGGCCGGGAAAGAGCGGCCGATGGTCCAGAAAAGCCAGCGTATTTTCATCCCGATAGACAATCTCCGTCTGCGACTTCCCGGAAATTATGTCGCAAAAAATGCAGCTTGATTGGCTGGATTCTGCCATGCTTCAGGCGAGCTTACGCCGGGAGCGGGCTGGGGGGCGATTCCTTTTTACCGTGTCGGGCTGCTGGTCCTGATTGATGTGGATTTCCTGCTTGGGGGAGAGCCGGTCTTCCTGCGGCAGCTTGCTGCGTCCGGTCAACGGCACTGGGCTGTAATGCCTGGCAAGCCACAGGCTGAGTCCATCGAGTCCCGGAAGAAGCACGCGCTCGGTAATGTTGGCCTGGTCCAGCTTGTCCCGTATCTCCCACTTCAACTCCGCGGGCACAATCACCCGGCGGACCAGGTCGGGATGCGCCTTGAGCCAGTAGTCCAGCCTGGCATCGGGGCCGCCGGAGGTGAGAGAGAACAGCGCATATTGATTCACAATGCGCTGGTCGAGAGAGGGCGGCTCGAAAAATACGACGAAAGGCTCCCGCGCCAGGGCATCGAATTTGCTCAAAGTGGTGGCGGCCCGGTTCAGCATTTCAACGGTAAATACGTTGGAGCCTTCATGCTCAAGCAGCCTTCGCATCACCGTGGGCAGGCGGCGATTGGCCTTTACATAGTCCACGCACCAGATGATGCCATCGCGGTCGAAGGTAGTCAGATTATTGGTTACGAAGTGGAGCGCCACAAAAGGGGAATAGGTCCAATCCAGCAGCCGCGTGGGCAATCCGTGGTGCTGGCCAAGGGCAAGCCAGTGCCAGACGGAATCGCTGACCTGTCCGGTGATCTGGGCATATTTGCGAAAATTGCGCAGCAGGTGGCCTTCAATGCTGCGCGAATCCCCGCTCAGGCGTGACAGGCTGGTGCTGAGGTCGGCATTCGCATCGTGCATCCCGCGAAAGGCGAAGTCGGAGCGAAAGCGGGCCAGGTTGGATTTCCATGATTCCGCATAGAGGGCCTCATTCAGCTCGCTCCAGCTCTTTACGCGAACGTCCCGCATCCCGTCCTTCACTTTTTAAACCATCCGGGCATCAGGGTTTCACCAACTCATCGCAAAGCAGATGGGCCTTCATGGCCAGATTATGCGCGCGGTCCAGATCGTTTTCGGCGATGGCCTGGCGCGATTGATTCATGTAATCGCGAATCTGATTCAGCATGGCCTGCTCATCGCTGGAGAGCGGGCGGTTCAGGGCACGCAGGCTCGCCTGACAACCGTCGAGCAACTGTGCGGTCGTCTGCCTGGCGGGATAGTCATTCGAGGCGGGCGCACCCGACGCTCCGGGCGACTGCGTAGGATTGGGGTTTGGCTGCGCTGGCGGCGTGGCTTGGACAGTGGGAGCGGGGACCGTCCCGTTTGGAGCTGCGCCTTGCGAGGCCGCCGCCGTGGCGCTGGATGTAGCGCTGGATTTTGGCGCCGTCTTTTTCTGCGCGGTAGCGGTGCGCGGCCTTCGGTGGTGGATGATTCTGGCGGACTTGCCCGGCGTAGGAGATTTCCCCGCCGGCGTGGACGGTGCGGAGGCCACCGGCTTCGCTGGAGCGGTTTGAGGTTGCGGGGTAGTTGTGGGTCGGCCCTGCGGAGAAGGCTGTTGGGGAGCGGAAACGGTGGGCGCCTGGGCCTGCGGAGGAGGCGCGGCCTCCTTCTTGTTCCGGTTGCACCCAACGGCCGCGAATAGCGACAACATCGCAAGCGTGATTGGAAGAGTGCGTCGTGCCGCTCTATAGATTATGAACATGCATTTGAATTCAGGAATGCGTCACCAGGTCCGCTTCGGTTTTCTGTTCGCTGCGCATCAGCGGCAGATTCAGATAAAAAGTGGTGCCTTCGCCTTCCCGCGAGATGAAATTAATCGATCCATTGTGCATCTGCATGACCTTGTAAGCCATGGCCAATCCAATGCCGGTCCCATTCTGCTTGGTGGTGAAATAAAGATTGAAAATCTTGTCCCGGATCTCCTGCGGGATGCCTCCACCCTGGTCCGTGATCTCCACCTGGGCCTCGCCTTCATAGCGGCGAGTGCGCAAAGCAAGCACACCGCCCTCCGGCATGGCCTGTGCCCCATTAATGACAATATTCAGCAACGCCTGTTTAAGCAAGTCCGCATCGACCTTGACCGGCAGCGGAAAGGGCGAGCTCTCATTGATCATATGAACATTGTGCTTGGCCGAATCGGGAGAAGCAAGCTGCATGACGTCGTCCACAATGGCGCGCAGATCATGGTCCGCCAGCTTCAGCTCCATGGGACGCGTAAAGTCCACCAGCGTCTGCACCACGCGGTCCAGGCGGCGGATCTCGCTGCCGATTACATCCATGTGGCGCATCGCGGCGGGCTCCGCGTTTTGCAGCTTGTTTCTAAGCAATTCCAGGTGCACGACAATGGCATTGATGGGGTTCTTCACTTCATGACCCACGCCGCGAGTGAGGCGGCCCACATCGGCCAATCGCCGCGAAAGCTCAATCTCGCTTTCAATCTGGCGCATGGATTCCGCGTCGCGAAGGGTCAGCAAAGCGCCCAGGTGGTGGCCATCTTCCTCGATGAAATCGAGCGCGGCCTGGAGATGCCGTCCGCTTTCGCTGGTGAATTCCTGATTGGCAAACGGATGATGGTCGGCAAAGGCCTGCAAAACGATCCGCCCAATTGCGGTCTCTCGGGTAAAGATTTCCGAGACCTCCTTGCCCAGCATCTCGTGGCGCGAGCGATTGAGGAATGTTTCAATCGAGGCGCTTACCAGGACCGCGTGGCCGTTGCTGGTGAAGAGCATCAGCCCGTCCTGGAGATTGGCCATGAGCTGGTCCACGTTCTCCTGCAATGCGGAGAATATCTCGTTGACGCTGCGCATCTGGCGTCCGATGCGCTCGATCTTGCTGCTGACCGCCCCATATTCGTCGGTGCGCGTCTCCTGGAGGGCGAAGGTGCTCTTCCCTGCGCTCATCTCATCCAGGCGGCGGCTGATCGCTTCCAGCGGGCTGAGCGCCAGGTTCGATAGCCCGGCGGCAAGAAGAAGCGAGAACAGGATGCTGATGCCGGAAAACAGCAGCGCATGGTTCAATTGCGGCTGCAGCGTGCTTTTTAGAAATACGGTGGAGATGCCGATCTGCACGAACAGCGGAGGAACATCCTTGCGGTCGGAGTTGATCGGTTTGGTGATCTCATAGACCTTCTGCGGTCCATAGACAATCTTCAATTGATCGCGAAAACCTCCGCGCCGCAATAAACTCATGTCCTCCCGTTTGGACATGCGCTTGCCGGTCTGGTCGGCATCGCTATGCAGCAGGGCCACTTGATCGCTGTCCACGATGGCCGCATCGTAGACCACGGGAGAATACCCGATCACGGATTCCATCAGCGAATTCAGGCCAGGATCGGTTTGTAAACTCTCCTGCGCGAAATCAATCGCCTCCTGCGGAGTAGCAGGTTTGTTCCTGACGCTTTCAAAATTTGATTCCAGGGCCTCGCGCGCCGAGTGGACGATCTCTTCGGCGACAAATCCTCCGCTGTCATAGGCGTCGCGCACCGCCTGATGCACCAGTTGAGAGACATAGATGGTCAGCAGCGTGACCACCAATGCCACAACCATGCCGCTGATGGCGATTACTAATTTGGTTTTGAGCCGCAGATTGAAAACCATCACTGCACTTTGAGCCAGTCCTCAGGCGGATTCGGACCTGCCGATGCCTTCGCCCGCACTTGCGCCGGTCCCATATTCCTTCAATTTGTTGTGGAGCGTCTTGAGACTGATGCCCAGAATCTCCGCCGCGCGGGTCTTATTGTTGTTTGTGGCCTCAAGGGTCTTGAAGATCAGCAGGCGCTCCGCCTCCTCCACCGTGGTGCCCACGCCCAGATGCACGGCGCGCGCATCATAGCCCGCCATGGCATGGGCCCTTGCCACGCCAAAACCGCTGGGCAGATGTTTGGTCTCGATGACCGGTCCGGTGCACAAAATGACCGCCCGCTCCAGCATGTTGCGCAGCTCACGCACATTCCCTGGCCAGCTAAAGGCCTGGAAAGCCTTCATGACCTCATCATCCACGCCCTTCACATCTCGCCCATGTTTGGCGTTCAAGTCCTGGAGAAGCGTCTGTACCAGTCCCGGAATGTCTTCTTTATGCTCGCGCAAAGGCGGCATATGGATGTTAAAGACATTCAAGCGGTAATAAAGGTCGTTGCGCAGTTCGCCGCGCGCTACCGCCTCTTCAGGGACCTTGTTGGTGGCGGCTAGGACGCGCACATCCACCGGCGTCTCCACCTTGCTTCCCAGCCGCCTCAGCCTTCTATCTTCAAGCACGCGGAGCAGTTTGGCCTGCGTGCCGATGGGCATTTCGCCAATCTCGTCGAGCAGCAGGGTGCCTTCCTCCGCCAGTTCGAAGCAGCCCGCGCGACGCTCCAGCGCTCCGGTAAACGCGCCTTTTTCGTGGCCGAAGATTTCGCTTTCGATCAGTGTTTCAGGGATCGCGGAGCAGTTAATTGCAACAAAGGGCTTGTTCTTCCTGGGACTTAATTCGTGCAGCGTACGGGCCACCATCTCCTTGCCGGTCCCGCTCTCTCCGGTAATGAGGACCGAGGCCGTGCTCGGGGCCACCATCTGGATCAAGGAAAAGATCTCCTGGAGCTGGCCCGAGGAGCCTACCAGCGATCCCAACACGCCGGACTCCTTCAGCTTGCGGCGCGTGACTTCAAGCTCTACCTCGGTCCCGCGCAGCTTCGAGGCATTCATGAGAATGCTCTTCAAACGCGAGGCGTCGATGGGCTTCTCGATAAAATCATAGGCGCCCAGCTTCATCGCCTCAACCGCCGTATCGATATTGCCCTGCGCGGTGATCACAATCACGGCCAGTGGGAGAGAATGCTCCGAGAGCCGCTCGAGCAATTCCATGCCGTCCATGCGGGGCATTTTGAGGTCAGTGAGGACAATGGACGGCGCCCAGGTGGTGACCTTTTCCAGGCCATCCAGCCCATCCTTAGCGGTTTCGGCGCGATAG
>CAYTQA010000150.1:6175-7696 GCA_964439495.1 uncultured Terriglobales bacterium
CGTCTTCTACGATTAAAACTTTTTCTTGGGTCATAAGCTCCAGTCTGTAATCGCACGGCCCGAAAAAGCGTATCTTTTAATGAGGGGAGGCGCCGTAAACTCCTGAATGTGCCAATAGATAGATGCAGAACTGCTGGTTAGGGTAACACCCTGTGGACGGGGAAAGGGGCCGTCCCATGGATTTAACCTTAAGCCAGGGCAGCAGAATTGCTGCGGAACGCATCCCAAGCTGTTGACCACGGAATTCTCTCCATATGGGACCTCATGAGATTTTTTAAAATCGCGCTCCTTACATTTCTGCTTTGCCCAGTTTTTTCCCATGCGGAAAAGCTGCGCCAGGTGGCCATTCTGGACATTCCGGGACGGCCCGGCTTCGATACCCTGACCTTTGTCCATAATCATTTAATTATCGCGCACAATGGGGCGGGCACAGTAGACATCTTCGACCCTGTCCGGCGCCGGATGATCGCGCACATCAACGGGATTGGGGATGCGCGCGGGATTGCCACCGACAATGCCGCCGGGAAGGCATACATTGCGGATTATGCCAACCGTACCATCGACGTTATCTCCACCCAGAACTGGCAGGTGGAAGACCAGATTACCCTGCAGAATGCGCCGGACAGCCTGATCTACATCCCGGAAACAAAAATGCTGGTGGCCGCGAACCCGGTGGCTCAGACCATCTCGGTGGTCCCACTCGACCCGCCCGGAAGCGTCCTAACGATTCCAATCGACGGCCGTCCCGAACAGGTGGTCTACGATCCGGAGCAAAAGGCCCTGATTGTCAGCGTGCAGGACCGCAACCAGCTCCTGAGCTATAACGTGGACTCCCTCGGACCGCAATCCAGGCCGGCGCGGCAGATTGTCCTCAATGCATCCGAGCCCACCGGCCTTGTCTTTGACGCCGCCGCCAATCGCATCTACGTTGCCGTACATTATGCCGTGCTGGCGATCGATCCCGAGTCCGGAACTGAAGTCAGCCGGATGGCGACCCCGGGCGGCACCGACACTTTATTGCTCGACAGCTCCAGCTCAACCTTGCTGGCCAGCTCCGTCGACGGAACGGTGATGGTGATGAAGGTCACGGGAGGCGCCATAACCGCCAGTTACGAGTTGGCAACCGGCGTAAAGGGCCCTGCCCTGGCCTACGATCCGGAGAAAAAACTCATCTATGTTCCCGGAGGATCGGAAGGCAAATCCAAGCTGGTGATCCTGAAGGAATTTGGCGGACTCCCACAACAGGAATCCAACGAACCGAAGACCGCCGCGGTGGTGCGGCTTAAATAAAACTTCTCCTCACCGTAAAAGGCGTCGCGAGGTCTGCGGCGCCTTTTTTGTTTTAGGAAGTGTAAGTTGAAGTTGGAGTTTCCAGTTGCGAGTTTCAAGTTTCAAAAGCTGCCGTTAACCGCGCAGCTCCCGATGATTTGTGGATTCTGAAGAGCCGAAGCGACGAGAAGTCCCTATAAGTCGGGATTGTGCTTCTCCGTTGCAGTCTCCAGTCTCAGGTTTCAAGTTGTA
>CAYTQA010000151.1:0-692 GCA_964439495.1 uncultured Terriglobales bacterium
GCCAAGTATGAGGAGATCCTGGGCGTGCACATCATCGGCCCGCAGGCAACCGAGCTGATCTCCGAAGCCGTCACCGCAATGGAGCTGGAAGCTACGGTGGAGGAGATGATGTTCACCATCCACGCTCATCCCACGCTCTATGAGGCCCTCCTCGACGGCTTTGCCAGCGTGGAAAATATGGCCATCAACGTGTGATTATTTGCAGGGCGCGAAACCGATGCGGATTCCATGGAGGTCCCGCACATCCCTGAAAGATGTGTGGGACTTCCTTTTTCTATAGGAGATTACTTTGTCACGCGCGGTCCTGTTACCGGCCCTTTTTTGCCTGTTAATCATCCTTTGCTCATTCGCCACCGCGCAACAGATGCCTGAGCACTCGCAGACCCAGTCCAGCGCTCCGGAACAGAAGCCCGCGCCCGCATCTTCCTCCGCCTCCATGCCGGGAATGGACATGCAAAACTCAGACTCCGTTGGCATGTCCATGGAGATGCGCTCCGATACCTTCATCGAAGCAATTGAGCATCATGGAAGCTCCGGCACAAGCGCCGGGCCGGATTCGACCCCAGGGCCAATGCTGATGACCGCTCGCGGCAATTGGAGGCTGATGCTGCATGGCGAGGCATTCGTGATCGGCCTTCAGCAGAGCGGCGCCCGCGGATACGACAAGTTTTTCTCGACCAACTGGATCATGC
>CAYTQA010000151.1:702-7673 GCA_964439495.1 uncultured Terriglobales bacterium
GCAGCGCAAAGTCCGCGGCGGCGGGACGCTCACCTTCCGCGCAATGCTGAGCCTTGAGCCAGCAACGCTCACGCATCGCTTCTATCCCGAGCTCTTCCAGCAGGGCGAAACCGCCTATGGAAAGCCGATCACCGATGGCCAGCATCCTCATGACTTCTTCATGGAATTGGCCGCGCTCTATGATCAGCGGATCGGGGAGAAGACCCTGCTCTCCTTCTATGCCGCGCCCGTGGGCGATCCGGCGATGGGCCCCGCAGCTTATCCGCACCGGGCCTCCGCCTCCGAGGACCCCATGGCGCCGCTCGGACATCATCTTGAAGACTCCACCCACATTGCGGATGATGTGATCATCGTTGGACTCACCCATCGCGCTGTGCGCCTCGAGGCCTCCGGCTTTCATGGGCGTGAGCCGGACGAGTATCGCTGGGACCTGGACTCGGGCAAGATCGACTCCTGGTCGGGCAGGCTGACCGTCAATCCCGGCAGCAACTGGAGCCTGCAATCGTCCTTGGCCCACCTGTCCAGCCCGGAGGCCCTGCATCCTGGCGAAGACCTGCAGCGCATCACCGCTTCCGTGATGTATAACCGTCCGTTCCATCAAGGCAATTGGGCCAGCATGCTGCTATGGGGGCGCAACCGCAGCCTCTCCACCCAGATGATCTCCAACGGCTACCTGGCGGAATCCACCCTGCGGTTTGGCGTGCGGAACTATCTCTGGGGACGAATGGAGAACGTGGACCGCGCCAACGACCTTTTGCTGGGCAAGAACTTCGAACCGCCGAGCTTTGAAGAGCGTGCCATCGGACGCGTTCAGGCCTACACCGCGGGTTACGATCACGACTTCGATTTCCTCCCTCATCTGGCCACCGCCCTTGGCGGCCAGCTCACATGGTATGGCGTCTCCGATACCCTGAAGGGGATCTACGGCGCGCATCCCGTGGGCGCCTCGCTTTTCATCCGCATCCGCCCCCTCGGGCCTGAGCGCTGAAGCGCCGAAGGCGCGACACACACCCTGAACCACGATGTGAATTACGTACCGGACCAAGAAAATCAAGCGCCGTAGGCGCGGCAGATGGTAGCCCAGTGCGCGAGCGCTGGAGAACAATCGCATTATAAAATGTGAACCCCGGAGGGGTGACACATTGTCCCATACCTTTACCCATAACGTGATTCACATCGTGTTCAGCGCCAGCGAACGGCGCAAGACCATCGTAAGGGAAATCCAACCCGGATGTGGGCGTACATCGCGGGCATTTGCAAAAAAGAGCAGATCTTTGTGCATGCGATCGGAGGCATGGAGGACCACATTCATTGCATGGTTCAACTGCCTCCCACGATTACTTTGGCCAAAGCGGTCCTCCTCCTGAAGGCGAATTCCTCGAAATGGATGAACGGCACGCAGCGGAAATTCGGTTGGCAAAAGGGATACGGCGCCTTCAGCGTGAGCGCCTCGAATGTGCCGACGGTGGTCCGATACATCCAGAATCAGGAAAGTTATCACCGGAAGATGAGTTTCGATGACGAATTTGTGGTCCTGCTGAAGAAACATGGCATGGAATTCGACATGAAATATGCATTGGGTTAGGTGTCGCGCCTCCGGCGCTTCGATTTTTTTTCTAATCCCACCCAGCCCTGGCGGGCTGGGCTAACTTCTGCCGCGCCTATGGCGCTTCCATGAACGTGCGCCCGATTCCCGTTGAATCCGCAGGCATGAACTTCCAAGCGTCCGCAGGTCGCGACATTGGTGAACATTGCAAATTACAATGTTCACCGCCACAATCGTCTGAAAACAAATGCTTTGGACGCAAAAGGTGAACGTAGTGAACATTGTGGCGGGAAATTGGGTTTTTTTTGAAGTCCACGGAACCCGGGCTGAAACTTTTCCCATGAACCTCGGCGCAAGTCTTTAGAATCAATATCAGGAACCTATGATTTCCCTGCTTCAACTCGGAGTGCTCGATTATGCGACCGCGCTCCATCTGCAAAGATCGCTGGTGGAGCTGCGCAAGCAGGGCCGCATTTCGGACACGCTGCTGCTTCTGGAGCATCCGCCCGTCATCACCATGGGACGGAATTCAAGGCAGCAGAACCTGATTGCCTCCCCTGAACTGCTCCGGCAAAAAGGAGTCGAACTCCACGAGAGCGACCGCGGCGGAGACGTCACCTTTCACGGTCCGGGACAGCTCGTGGGTTATCCCATCTTCGATCTGCGCGGCTTCACCCCCAGGCTGGGAGCGGTGGAATATGTGCGCCGCGTGGAAGAGGTGCTGATTCGCGCCTGCGGCGGCCTGGGCATTCCCTGTGAACGGATCGCGGGGCTCACCGGCGTATGGACGCAGCCGCGCGCCAACGCGCAGCCGGCAAAGATCGCGGCCATCGGGGTGCATATCTCCCGCGGAATCACCAGCCATGGCTTTGCCCTCAATGTGACCACCGACCTTGACTACTTCAAGATGATCGTTCCATGCGGGATCGGCGATAAACCTGTGACCTCCATCACGCGGGAATGTGAGCTTTTGCAGCTTCCCATCCCTTCCATGGAGGCGGTGAGGAACGCGGTTTCGCTCAATTTTGGCCGCGTCTTCCACGACCAGGTCCTGTGGCTGGAGTCGCTCGATCAGTTGCTGCACACTGGTAACTATTCTCCGGCCCATGAGGACGACAAAAAAGCTCCGGAAGCCGATACAATAGGTGTTCCCCTGAAAGTTCCAAGGGAACTGCGTGAGATGCATCGCCATCCGGATGGCCGCGGCGGCGGTCCTCGGGATGGCGCGGGGACCCTGATGGACAGTGACGAATTGTTCCTCGCCTGAGCGCAACTGTACAATGGAAATAACGATTTCATTCATCAATTCATCGGATAAACACGTCCTGATATTTTTTTGAGAAGGTTCAATGAAGAAGACTGAAACCAAGTCGCAGCCACGGCAGCAGGAGAACGGACGCAACGTGAAGGATGCCCGTCCGGCGAGCAGCAACGGCGCCAGTGGAAACGGCATTCGCGGCGGCGGCATGGAACCGCTGCGCCGCAATCCTCATGGCATCCCGGATTACCGCGCCGAAGTACCGAATTTTCACACCATCGAAGAGTGGGTGGACGGCAAGCTGCGCTACAACGTGGTCGGCGATTTTGACGCTCCCGCGCCTCCGCTGCGCGAATCAAAGTACCTGAACAAGGAAAAGAGCCTGGAGCTTTACCGCTGGATGTGGCTCAACCGCAAGATGGAGCAGGCGCTCGAGATCCTCTTCAAGCAGCAGAAGGTCATCGGCGGCGTTTATCTCGGCCTGGGACAGGAGGGCTGCTCCTGCGCCTCCGCGCTGGCGCTGGGAAAAGAAGATTGGGTCGGACCGATGATCCGCAATCAGGGCGCCATGCTGGTGCGCGGCTTCAAGCCCAGCGATACCATGATGCAATACATGGCCAAGGCGGGCGCGCCCACCAAGGGGCGCGACTCCGGTTCGCATTATGGCGATATCAGGGAAAAGAATGTCGTTGCCCCCATCTCGCACTTGGGCGACAGCATCCCGGTGCTGGCCGGCATCGCGCTGGGAGCGCGTCTTCAGGGGAAGAACATTGCCTGCCTTACCTTCGTGGGCGATGGCGGCCAATCCACCGGCCCCACTTATGAAGGCTTTAACTTTGCCGCCGTGCAGAAGCTCGGCGTGGTGCTGATCGTCGAGCACAACCTGTGGGCCTACTCCACCCCGGTCGAATTGCAGTTTGCCTGCAAGGACCTGGCCGACCGCGCCATCGGCTACGGCGTGCCCGGAGCGATTGTGGACGGCACCGATCCCAACCAGGTCTATGACGTGACCTATGAGGCGGTGCAGCGCAGTATTTCGAATATTGGAAGAAGCGCGACTGCATCGCCCGCATGGAGAAGTATCTCATCGAGAAGGGCTGGCTCACCGAGAAGGAGAACCAGGAGTTGATTGCGGACGTACAGGCGCAAATCGATCGCGACCGCGAGATCGCCGATGCCTCGCCATTCCCTGCTCCGGAAGAGGCCGCCGTGGGCGTCTTTCTGCCCAACGACGTGAAGGTCCCATTCAAGTATGGCGGGCCCAAGGTAAAGGAAGTGAAGAAGGGCGTGAAGGCCGGCTCCGCCAGCGATGTATCGCATTACAAATAAACATTGGCTCCGGGGCTGGCGAATTATCCTCTTCCCCAGCATGAAAGTTTCAGCGCGGTGAAGAGCTTTGGATTTTGAAATTTAGAACAGGAAACTTGAAACTGACATGGCGGCTGTTACTTATTTAGAAGCAATTCGTGAAGGCATTTGGGAAGAGATGGAGCGCGACCCCTCGGTCTTTTGCATCGGGGAAGATGTCGCGGTCTATGGCGGCGCGTTCAAGGTGACCGAGGGGTTCGTCCATCACTTCGGAAAAGAGCGCATGATTGACACCCCGATCTCGGAGGCCGCAATCGCCAGCGCTGCTTATGGAGCGTCGCTGACCGGGCTGCGTCCGGTGGCGGAATTTCAATTCATGGATTTCATCAGCTCGGCGCATACCCAGATCGTGAATGCCATCGCCAAATCGAATTATCGCTGGGGTGCGCCTGCGCCGATGGTGCTGCGCGGGCCTTCCGGCGGAGGCGTGAGCGGCGGCCCTTTTCACTCGCAGAACCCCGAGATGTGGTACGTGCATACACCCGGACTGAAGGTTGTATGCCCGGCCACCGCCGTTGATGCCAAGGGCCTGATGAAGGCCGCGATTCGCGACAACAATCCCGTTCTCTTCTTCGAGCATAAATATCTTTATCGCCGCATCAAGCAGGAATTGCCGCAGGAAGATTATGTGGTCGAGATCGGCAAGGCGCGCAAGCATCGCGAAGGCAAAAGCATCAGCGTCATCACCTATGCATCCATGGTGTGGGTGGCGGATGAAGCCGCCAACATTCTCGCCAAGGAAGGCATCGATCTGGAGATTATTGACCTGCGCACCGTCTCGCCGCTTGATCGCGAGGCGATCGCCGCAACCGTGAAGAAGACCAGCCGGGTGATCGTGCTGCACGAAGATGTAAAAACCGGAGGGATCGCGGGCGAGATTGCCGCCATTATCAACGAAGAGGCCTTCGATTATCTCGATGCTCCCATCGTGCGCATCGCCGCGCTCGATACTCCCGTTCCCTTCTCGCCTCCGCTGGAGAAATACTTCATGCCGAAGGTGGAAGACGTGGTCCGCGAGGCCAGAAAACTCAAGGCATATTAATCGCGCATCACGCTGATACGAGAAGAATCATCTCTTTGGCCAGGCGCAGGTCCTGGCAGAGCATCTGGAAGAGCTCCTCGGAGCGCATCGGATCGTGCCCGCGCAGAATGGCCGAGGGATGCACCGTGGCGACGATCTTCGCGGCCAGCGGCGAGCTCAAAAATTTCCCCCGCTCGCGCATCAATTGAAATTGCGCGCCCAGCAGAGACTTCGCCGCGGTCGCGCCCAGGCATACAATCAGCTCAGGATTGATGGCCTTCAGCTCCGCCTCAAGCCAGGGCTTGCATGCGGCGATCTCCTGCATTTGCGGAGTGCGATGGATGCGCCGGCTGCCGTGCCGCTCGAATTTGAAGTGCTTGACCGCATTGGTGATGTAGACGGCGCCGCGCTCGATCCCGGCCTCCGCCAAGGCGCGGTCTAATAGCTGTCCGGCGGGCCCAACGAACGGCTGGCCGGCAAGGTCTTCATCATTTCCCGGCTGTTCGCCCACCAGCACCATCCGCGCCTTCCCCGGCCCCGCGCCAAATACCGCTTGCGTTGCGCATTCATGCAAGGCGCAGCCCTGGCAGTTTTTGATGGACTCGCGCAATACGGTTAACTCCAGGCTGTTGGGCACAAACGCTGCCGCGCTGGATGGCTGCTGCTTCGGCGCCTTCGCTCTTTCCGGTCGCATGGGCGCTTCTTGCAGCGGTTGCGAGAGCTCAGCGGCTTCGGCGATGGCCACCCTGGGGCGAGTGGGCAATTGCGTCCGCACGGATTTGATCTTGACGCGCGCGGGGTTGAAGACAGCGCCGTAATAACTAAGCCACAGCTCTTTGAGTTCGTCTTTCTCGGGTGGAGTGAAGCGCGGGATTCCGTCGCCAAATTGCAGCTTCCTCGTCTGTGGCTCCCAATGCACGGAGCGGAAGGGCGTCAGGAGCGACCAGTGCATTGTCTCGTAGCGCTTTAAAAATTGCGGGACCGCCAGCTCCAGGCTGCGATACTCCGGGCAGTGCCATGCGATGAGGTGCTCTTGCCCGTCCGCATGGATGGAGTAGAAGCGCGCATAGGCCTGCAGCTTATAAACGTCGCGCCGTACCTGCTGTTCCAGCAGCAGCAGGCCTTTGACTTCATGATCGTCCTCAAGCCTGAGCAGATTGCGGTCCTGCTGCAGCCGCCACAGCACCGAATAGAGCAACTGCCATCGGCCGGAATTGTTATGGCACGAAACATAACGCGCGATTTCGACGAACTGGCGCGGCACAAAAAATTGCGGTCCGCGGCCCTCCGCGTTGCATTCCCCCGTGCCCGATTCCGCCACCCCAGCCATGTCGCCCTGATCGGAATCCCTGAGGCAAACCTCCGCCGGCGGGACCCGCTCAATCAGCAGAGCGCGTGCTGCCTGGCGCCAGCTTTCAAAGTCCGATGGAAAGGTAATCTGCCTCATACCCGGCCCCCCGCTAGTAAGTCCTATTTTAGGCGAATAAAAGGCGAACATGCAACTTGGCGCGCTTGATCGCCTGCTCAGCAACGGCTCGCATTACTTTGTGTACTTTGCTCCGCCTGCCTGGGTGTGATAACGTCCGCAGAAGAGAATCAGAGGAGGAATCGTGGGGATTGGACTCATTGTAGTCATAGGAATCGTCTTACTCCTGGTCATCCTTTATAACGGGCTGGTGCAGTTGCGGGTGCGGGCGGACTCGGCATGGTCCGACATCAACGTTCAACTGGAACGGCGCCACGATCTGATTCCCAATCTGGTCGAGACCGTGAAGGGC
>CAYTQA010000152.1:0-7665 GCA_964439495.1 uncultured Terriglobales bacterium
TGTTTACGCTGATCTTTCCGGCGGTGATGCCGCCGCCGGCCTGGATAATGTCGCCGGGAATGGTGTGCGACAGGTCAAAGAGCAGCGCGGCATCGTTGCTGGCGGGAAATGTGAAACGATAGATGGCCGCATGGGCGGCGGGCGCGACCTCCGCGCGAATGTTGTATCTGGCGAGCGTCACCGCATAGTAGCCGGGCGCCGCGCGCTCGTCGCTGATCTCGGAATCGTGCTGCTCTTCGCCGAATGCCATGCCGATCTGCGGCGAGATCAGGAAGGTCCCATACTTTCCATGACCGCCGGTGCCGGACACGTGGGCCTGCGAAAACCCGCGTATCTTGCCGTCCTTGTATCCTGCCGTTTTTCCGCCAGGGCCATCCGGCGAAGGATGGATCGAGCCCCAGGGCAACGACGGCCCTATGACATTGCCTCCCGCCCCGAGTACGCCGATCCTGGGGTCCACCGAATCAATGACCCGTGTTTGAGCAGCCGCAATGCCGCACAACGTTAGCAGTAACAAAAACCGGACGACCATGGTCTTCATCATTCTTCCTATGCCTCGATTCTTTAGCGTCTCTATTAAAGCATAGGAAGCGCCGGCCTTAACCGCCGGCGATGGCCCCGATGATCAAAAAGGGCTCCGCGCCGGAGGCGACCGCCCCGGGCAGCGCGGCATCGGGCGACTCGTGGGAGAGGTCCTCTTCGCAGGCGAAGAAGCGCAGAAAGGGCCGGCGCTGTTGCGTGATGTGGTCGCGTATGGTGCCGCGCAGCATGGGATAGCGGGCCTCAAGCGCGTCGAGCACTGAGCGCTGCGTGGCACGACCCTCAACGTTGATCTCCACCTCGCTGCCGACGTGCGCCAGCGTGCGCAGATGCGCCGGTAGGATGACCCGGATCATGGCAGCGTCTGCACTTCCACGGAAAGCACGGCTGGAAGGTCCCGGACGATGGGGATCCAACTGTCTCCCGCGTCCGACGATGCGTACACCTGCCCGCCGGTGGTGCCGAAATAGATGCCGCACGAATCGAGCGAGTCCACGGCCATGGCGTCGCGCAGCACGTTCACGTAGCAGTCGCGTTGCGGCAGGCCCCTGGTGAGCGCCTCCCACTCGTTCCCGCCCGTCCGGCTGCGGTAGACGCGCAGCTTTCCATCGGGCGGATAGTGCTCCGAGTCGCTCTTGATGGGGACCACGTAAACGGTCTCGGGCTGGTGCGCGTGGACGTCAATCACGAAGCCGAAGTCGGTGGGCAGGTTGCCGCTGACCTCTTCCCACGAATCGCCGGCATTGTCGCTGCGCATTACGTCCCAGTGCTTTTGCATGAACAGCACCCCCGGACGCGAGCGGTGCATGGCGATATGGTGGACGCAGTGGCCGACCTCGGCGTTCGGGTCGGGGATGTACTGGGACTTCAGTCCGCGATTGATGGGCAGCCACGTCTTGCCGCCATCGTCGGTGCGGAAGGCGCCTGCGGCCGAGATGGCGATGAACATCCGCTTGGGGTTGCTGGGATCGAGAATGATAGAGTGCAGGCACATTCCACCCGCGCCCGGCTGCCAGCGCGGGCCGGAGCCATGGCCGCGCAGTCCGGAGAGCTCCTGCCAGTTCTGCCCTCCGTCGGTTGAGCGGAACATGGCGGCGTCTTCTATACCGGCATAGACCGTCTCAGGGTCGGTCAGCGACGGTTCCAGATGCCACACCCGCTTGAACTCCCAGGGATGGGGCGTGCCGTCGTACCACTGGTGAGTTCCGGGGACGCCGTCATAGACGAACTTGTTGCCCACCGGCTCCCACGTCTTGCCGCCATCGTTGGAGCGCTGCACCAACTGCCCGAACCAGCCGCTCGACTGCGACGCATATAGCCGGTTGGGATCGGCGGGCGACCCCTTCACGTGGTAGATCTCCCAGCCGGCGAAATGCGGGCCGCTAACCTCCCAGCGTTCGCGCTTGCCGTCCGACGTTAGGATGAATGCTCCCTTGCGCGTGCCAACCAGTACTCGTACCTTGCTCATCTCTCGCTCCTTATATTGAGTCCGCCGCTGCTGCGTGGGTCCCCTTGGTCCCTGCAACGGCTTTTGCCATAAAACACGATCTGGCAGCCATTCCGTGCCATTACAGTTTTATAGGGCCACGATCTTTGCCATTTCCCCTTCCATCTGCTCTAAAAAGCATGATGCGTAACAGGGCATGGCTTTTAGCCATGCCGAAAGCATGTCCTAGGATTCGGGGGCTTTCAGCCCCGGTGCAAGCCCCTGTTGCAGGGGCTGAAGCCCGCTCGCAAACCTCATTTGCGGCAGGAGTAAACTCCTGCCCTGTTACTCTGCTGTTCCCTGTTCTACCTCATGAATACGACGAATGAGCGCCTGCCGTTTCGACATCCTGGAACGGATTTATTTTAGTCGCGCAGACGAATGAGCACGTGTTCCCGCAATATCCGCGGAAAGCTTTCAACCGCTCCAGGGAAATACCCACCGGACAGCCGGAGCGGCGTTTGACTGGCCTCCCGGCACGTCCGGCACATTATCAAATATTGCTTGCGAAATACAAGTGAGGTGACCAGGGAAATCAACTTGAATAAGGCGCATCACAGCCAGCGTGATCGGAAGACGCAATCCTTGTCCTAATCGCATAGAATTGCGACATGCGATTCTTGTTATTGACGCAATGGCTAGTGCTTATGTCTCTCGTTATGTCTGCGCCGCTGCTCAGAGGTGAGTGGCAGAAGGCATCCATTCCGTTCGATGCGACTGCGATTTCTCGAAGCGCCGACAAGCTGTGGGTATGTGGTCCGAATGCGTCAATCGCATCTTCTTCCGACGGAGGTGCCCATTGGGACATTCGAAACATTAAAACGAATGCGGGTACTCTATTGTCCATTGGCTGGGCAAGCAACAAGTTGGGTTTTGCAGGTGGCATGAACGGCCTTCTTTTGCTAAGTGTGGATGGAGGAACGATTTGGCAGCAGGTCCTAACCTCCTTTGCTGAGCCTATTCTCGACCTGTCCTTTGCGACGCGCAGCATGGCATCATCTTGACTACGGCCGCAGTGATGTACACCAATGACGGAGGAGGAAACTGGCATATGGTACTGCCATCCAGTTCCCCTGAGTTAAATCGTTTCAAATTCGTGCTGGAGATCGCCGCTCTCGATTCTAATCACGCCGCAGTCTTGATAAAGGAGGGGCCGATGCAGTATTACGATGGACGACTGGTCACAACCAGCGACGCAGGCGGCAGATGGAAGACCACCGAGATTGAGCATACGACACTGAACAACTTGCTCATTGTCGGAGGCGAGTACTGGCTCGTTGGAACGGAAGTAGTCGATAGGGACCAACACGGTGGGCATGCCGTCCCTGTTAGCTTTCACTCACGCGATGCAATTACTTGGGATCGTGGGCCGAAACCCCTTGTCGACACGAACTACGCCTGTCGTCCAGAAGGCTGCCTGATGTGGAATGGGGCTTTGTTTGATCCGTTCGTCCGAGATGGCATGATCCGCACATTTCCGAAGATTACGAACCTCACAAAACAATGGTCGGCAACCGACACTCGAATCTGTGCACTGCTCCCCGATCTTCAATGCGCCGATACCGCGATTGCCAAAGTACTTCCGGAACGCGACTCTTCCGCCCCTCAGCTTACGGCTTCGGAACTGCGCCCGACGCCAACCGATGTTGCGGGGACGTGTATTCGGTGCGATTATCCGCATATTCTTGTTAACGAAAAGTTTGGTGGAAAAGCGACTGTTCAGCTCACTGTTTTCGCCCGGCCAGATGGGACAGTATCTTCGGTGGAGGTGGTGAATGCCATCAACGCGGAAATCGGCGCGGATCTGGCTCGTGCCGCACGCGGATGGATCTTCTATCCTGTTCTACGTGAGGGGGTCCCGGTAAATACAAAACGCACGGTAAATCTTGTTGTGAATGTCGTCAAACCTAATTGATCGCATTGTTGAATTTTGCAGGCTGATAATTCACTCTAGAGTGAATTCGAAGGATTCTCAAATGAAAAAAAGGAAATTGGTAGGCACGAGGAGACTCGAACTCCTGACCTCTACCGTGTCAAGGTAGCGCTCTAACCAACTGAGCTACGCGCCTACGCTGGGCTGGTTTTCTTATTGTAACCAGATGCGCAGGGCACGGCAACCGCCCGCCGAACCGGGCAGTCCCACGTCAGGCGGTTTCTCCTTCCATGCTGTCCACCTGCTGCCGCTTCCACCAGCAGTAGCCGAACCACAGGCCGCAGAAGAACAGAAAAAGGACCGCCGCCGACCAGATGGCAAACGGGACCGAGTTGCTGATCTTGCGGGCGATCACATAGAAATCGCCCGCCAGTCCCAGGGCCAGAAAAAACATCGCCCACAGCAGCAGGCGGCCGGCGAAGTTGTGGAAGCGCTCGGAATCCTCGCCACGCTCCACGATGCGGTGATAGGCGGCGGGCGTGATCAGCAGAATGGTGCTGATTGCCACCGCCGTGAGGCTGGCCAGATGCATGAACCTGGAGCTGGCCGGGAGCTTATCGAAATTCGACATCACGATAATCACGAATTGAAAGCCCAGCAGGGCCTGCGAGCCGGGAAGGACCATGCGGATTTCCGTTAGCACCTGCTTGATCTTCTCGGTGATCTTGACCCCGCCCTGTCTCCGGCCCTCGTGTTCGTCCTGCTCGTCCTGTTTTCGCGCCATGTGTTTTCTCGAAGGATTTCTTTTGATGAATTCGATGCCGTACCACAACATCAGGGCCAGTCCGCCGGCGGCCAGGCCGAACCCCCATCCGGCTGCCCGGCCAATCACCTTTTCGGCGGACATGAAGAACGCGGTCGCAAGTCCAACGGCAAAGGGCAGCAATCCGAACGAAAGCGAGGTGTTGAGAACGTTCCTCAGCCTGACGGTATCCTCGCCCTGATTAACGATGCGGTGGTAAGCGGCGGGCAGCATCAGAGGCCCCAGGCCGAGCAGCATGAATGCCAGTCCCACCAGTTGCATTTTCTGCGTCAATCCGGGGAGGTAGTCGAAATCCGGTTCAAAAAACAAGCGCATGTTGGCGCCGATCAGGACCTGTCCGCCAAGAATCAGGATGCGGACATCGTTCAAGCCATTCTCAATCTTGTCTTGTAGCTTTGCCATTTGCGCCGACAGGGACCCATGCCCGCCTTGCGATTGAAACACAAATGCCGGCCCGGATGAGAGTGCTAAATGAGAGACACGCGGGAAGCGCTGGAAATAAAAAAAGCCGCATTCGCGGCTTTGTGGCGGCAAGGCTGTGAATCTCAGGTCCGGCGCGCGCTCAGGTCTTTTTTCATTACTTCTTCCACCATCCGCTCCACGCTGGGCATAAATGGCTCGGGGTTCTCGATAAAGGCGACCCGTCCGCCGGAATGTCCCAGGGCCATCGCCGCCTCGTTCCAGCGCAGCAGGGGAGAAGTGACGGGAACGTTGATGGTTTCGCGCGATGGTTCGGGTTGGAGAAGATAGTAAGCCCAGATGATCAATACCAGATTGCAGGAGATGCTGGGCAGGAAGTTAATCATTTGCTCTAAGTGGGTCTTGGGAATGCCAAAAATGGAGAGTATTGAAACATAAATCAGGTTGATACCGGCGAAAATTGCAAATCCCAGGGAGATCCCAAAAACATGGCTGCGCTTGGAAAGCCCGAGATAAGAGGAGCCCATGTACAAAAAGAGCAGAAGCCCAATCTGCATTACATAAATACTGCGTTCAATATTCGTAATCGCCAAAGAAATTTTTGTCATGCGCGGTAGAGAAGAGGCGAAAAATACCGATAGTCCGACAAGGAGGAGGGCCAGCGCAGCCCACCGGAAAACAACCTGGCCAAGGTCTTTAAGGCCGGGAAATGGTTTAAACGCCGCGCAGAAGAGCTCGTAAAGGACGACGAATCCAAATGTGTCCGCTAACGCGCTCTGTACCCAGTATGCATAAAAAAAGGAAGTTGTATTGCCGATGAGGCCGCGATACATGAAGAACAGTGGGATGCTTGTGATCACCTGGAAGACAAGATATCGAAAGAAAAACGGGTATTCATTCTTCAGCTTGCGGGACCATAACAAAAAGGCGCAAATGGCCTGTAGCAGCAGCGCTACCGAGGCGGAAACGAATCCCACCGATTCGACTACATCCTTGTGCATAAAAAGTACCAGGGGCTAGAGAATAGCCCCTGGTCGTGCAACTCTGCAAGTCATTTTTTGCTTACTTGAGTAACCACCGGGTACGTAAACTTCCCACCCATTGGCGATCGGAGATTACCGTGCGCAGGTGTCGCAAGTGGGGGCCGGAAAACCGCTGAAGGAGCTGGTGGTTTTCACCGGAGCGGCAGCGGCAGCGAAGGTTCCGGCGAGAATGATGGTGGCAATGACGAGACGAAGTGTGTTTTTCATGGTTCCAAAACCTCTCAAATTTTGAAATTTAATGCCCAGACGACATTACTACGGTAACTAATGTAACGTTACTTTCGTGCGCAAAGATACCCCAAAGTAATCTGGACTGTCCAGCTTTTTTTTGCGATATCCAATTTTTTAATGATTAAAAGCTTCTAATCAAATCTTTTTCGCGCGGTCTCCCGCTTCGGATTGGGCCGTTTTACCCCTCCCAAAAGCCATAAAGATGTGTTAAAATTAAACTACTTGGAACGTTGTTAAACCCTTCATAAATCAGGCATTTGAGGCGCTGTAGCGATGGTGGCGAAGGAGCGTCTTTGGAGGCCGGATTTCCCTATCCTTGAGAGCGGAGTAGCATGGCATCGAAAGAGACGGCAGTGGCGGCCGCAAAAACCCAAAAAACCGTGAACGACCCCAAAGATAAAAATCGCAAGCCCAACGGAGGTTCCGCGGAATACACCGCCGAAAACATCAAAGTGCTGGAAGGACTGGAGGCCGTGCGCCTTCGTCCGGCGATGTACATTGGCTCGACCGGCGAGATGGGGCTGCACCACCTGGTCTATGAAGTGGTCGATAATTCAGTGGACGAGGCGCTTGCCGGGCACGCGGACCGCATCGACGTTACCATCCATATCGATAATTCCATCACCGTCGTGGATAACGGACGCGGCATTCCGGTTGACGATATGGTGGTGAATGGCGAGCGGCTCTCCGCAGCCCAGGTCGTGCTTACCACGCTGCACGCCGGCGGCAAGTTCGACTCTTCCAATTACAAAGTTTCCGGAGGACTTCACGGCGTAGGCGTGAGCTGCGTGAATGCGCTCTCGCATCAGCTTGATCTTGAGATATGGCGCGACGGGCACGTTTGGGAGCAGACCTATTCCAAGGGCGCTCCCACCGCCAAGCTGAAGCAGACGGGCACGACCAAGAAGCGTGGGACCAAGGTCCATTTCCTTCCCGATAAAGAGATCTTCAGCGTCAGCGAGTATAACTACGACACGCTTGCGCAACGCCTGCGCGAACTCGCATTTCTGAACAAGGGACTGCTCATTACCCTTACCGACGAGCGCACCACCGATGCCAAGACCGGCAACGCCAAATACACGGAATTCAAGTATGTGGGCGGAATCGCGGAGTTTGTAAAACATCTGAACCGCGGCAAGCAGGTCCTGCATGACAAGGCGATCTACATGGAAGCGGAGCGCGACGGTGTCGCCATGGAAATCGCGCTGCAATACAACGACGGCTACTCGGAGTCGGTCTTCAGCTTCGC
>CAYTQA010000153.1:0-7659 GCA_964439495.1 uncultured Terriglobales bacterium
CTGGGAGAAGCGCTGCATCACCGAGTTGTATCCTCCGGGAAAATTTGGAGAGCGCGTGAAGTCATCATAGGGAGAAGGCCCAATCAGGGTAAGGTGGGCGCTGGCGTCCTTCGCCTGGATCTCTTCCACGAGTCTTCGATATCCATCGGCAAAGGTGCTGAAAATTCCCGGGGCATAGGCGCGATAGTATCCATCATTCATTCCCAGCATGACGGTCACGACGGTGGGGTTATATGCAAGTAGATCGCGGGTGAGGCGAAGGTCCACCGGACCCGCCCATCCGCCGCTTACCTTGTCCCCGCCGACGCCCGCATTGCGGAATTCGATCCTTCTCTCCGGAAACCGGGTCACGGCGTAATCCTCAACAAACCGCGTATACAGGCGCTGCTCGGTGATACTGTCGCCATAAAAGACAACGCGGTCATGATCGTGAAGGGTGAATGCCTCGCGCTGGTCGGCTTGCGCAAAGCCGCTGGACGATAAAATCGCGCAGGTCAGCAGCAGAAATAATGAACGCCTCATTCGATCTCCTTGTTCTTGTGTGAAGAATGTTTTATTGCGCTTGCATCGCTCAACCCTGGTCCAGAGATAATTTACATGGACTGGTCCGCGCAAGTCTCAGACATTTAAATCTGTTTTCCGTGATATGTCTACCCGGGGAGGCGGGCAGAGCGCAATAAATTTAGAGTGAAAGGGCGGAAAGCGGGAATCGAAGTCAACGACCGGTCATCCAATAGTAGTTGCAGGCATAAGTACTCTGCCATTCACCAATTTAAATTTCAGGAGACTTACTGATGAAGTCATTCGGCTACGCGGCGCAAAGCGCCAGCGCACCGTTAGCGCCCATTTCGTTTGAACGACGAGACCCAGGTCCTCGCGATGTACAGATTGAAATCCTATACTGCGGCGTCTGTCACTCCGACCTGCACACCGCGCGCAATGAGTGGCAGAACACCCTCTATCCAGTGGTTCCAGGCCATGAAATTGTCGGTCGCGTAACCAGGGTTGGCGCTGAGGTAAAGAAATTCAGTGCAGGCGACACGGTGGGCGTCGGCTGCATGGTTGACTCCTGCCGGAAATGCGAGAGCTGCCGCGAAGGCCTGGAGCAGTACTGCGAAGTCGGCATGACCGGCACGTACAACAGTCCGGAGCCGCATATCGGAGGCATGACGCGCGGCGGGTATTCCAATTCGGTCGTCGTCGACCAGGATTTCGTGTTGAGTATTCCCGAGAACCTGGACCTTGCCGCCGCCGCTCCGCTGCTCTGCGCCGGCATCACTACTTACTCTCCGTTATGCCACTGGAATGTGGGGAAGGGGCAGAAGGTTGGAGTGATCGGTCTTGGCGGTCTTGGACATATGGGCGTGAAGTTCGCAAATTCGTTGGGCGCCCATGTGGTGCTGTTCACCACCTCGCCCGGCAAGGCGGAAGACGCAAGAAGATTGGGGGCCATGGAAGTGGTCGTCTCGAAGAACCAGGCGGAGATGGACAAGCACCTGAACAGCTTCGATTTCATTCTGGATACCGTCTCGGCGCAGCACGACGTGAACGCCTATCTGGCGCTGCTCAAGCGGGACGGGACAATGGTACTGGTCGGCGCGCCGGAGAACCCGCTGCCGGTGCATGCGTTCAGCATGATCCCGAAGCGCCGCGCCTTCGCCGCCTCCATGATAGGCGGCATCAAAGAGACGCAGGAGATGCTGGATTTTTGCGGACGTCACGGAATTACCTCCGACGTGGAGGTGATCCCGATTCAAAAGATCAATGAAGCGTACGAACGCATGTTGAAGAGCGACGTTAAATATCGTTTCTCAATCGATATCGCTGGATCATTGCCCAAATAATAGCGCCCGCGATTCGTCTCTGCCGCCATCCTGGGCCCACTCCGGATTGCGGCAGAGATGCGCAACCTCTTATTGTCGCCCGCTTGCCGTGGAGGTATCGTCGGCGTCGAGCACGGCATCGAGCATCTGCAGGATGGTCCGCAGGTCGCGGTTATTGGCCGATGTGCGCGAGAACAATGCGAGTTGATTGGCGAGCACCCTGATCGCGGAGTCATAAGGGATGTAGATGCCGGCATCCGGTTCAAGAAACCATCGTTGAGCGACGCGACGCAGATACATGCGATGTTTTTGAGTATCTCCGGCATGCATGTGGCCTTCTCCGAGCGCGACCGTTTGCTCGATCTGTAACTCCGCCCAGCCGCTATCGCCCTTGGTCTTTATGTCCTCAACCTTAATATGGTCCACCACTTCGATCTCCCGCGATAAATCGAGAAGGGCGCTGCCTTCGAGCCGCCCCGCCAGGGACGCATTATGCTTCAGGAGCGCCGACAGGACCTCATCCCTGGAAGGTTTGGAATGCGATGTAATCCAGACCGCGTGCGCCATTGAAAGAGAAGAGGAACCATCCACGGCGGAAGGATTTACCGGGCCGTCGCTTCCTCGCGGCATCTCCTGCGCTTCTAGGGATGGCTTTGGGGAGGGCTGGCCGGAAGCGGAGACATCGCGATCTCTATTGAACGCATTGTTTGAATTCTCCACCTTCGCTACCAGCCGTACTTCCTGGTCGCGCTCGAGGCGGAAACGATAGAAGCGCGCTCGGCCCCGGCTATGCCAATAGGGAGAATCATAAAAATCCGAGGTCAGGCCGGAGCGCAGAGAGCTATAGAAGGTGTGTTCCCCGGGACTGACCACAATGCCGACATGTCCTTTCCAGACGATCAAATCGCCGGGATGCGGATGAGAAACTCGCTTGAAAGCCGGAATGCCTCCATAAAGCTCTTTGGATGTGGCAAACCTATAGTCGAGGCCCACAGAGCTGTAGATTTCGTGTACAAGGTGGGAGCAATCGGGTTTGTAATCCAGTTGCCGTCCGTAGGCCCAGGCAGCCTGTACGACGGCTTCGCCTTCCCTGGACGAAACCAGTCGCGCGCTCGCAGTGTGCTGCTGCGCAAGCAGCGGTTGGAGCGCGGCGAAAACAAGCAGTGTCCCACATAACCAACTTCTTTTAATCCATGCAAACATGAGCGCTCCGTGCCTGGCACTTATAAACAGCGGCTTAATGCCCGTCCGCTCTATTGTCGTTCGGACGGGTGCTGCAATCTGCTTACTCCAGTGCACTAAGCCCACGCCAAAGGCCAATGAACCTGCGTTTGGCGAAGACTGTCGCCCCGGGCCTGTCATACTCAATCGGTTAACGTGGTCCTGGGGTACATGTACGCCCGGTGGTTTACATTTATCGCCGATAAACGCAAGATTAGCTTTCGCGATAATCGAGGCTTCACGATGAGAGCAAAATCAAAATCCGGCGGGCAGATTCTTCGGGCAGCGACCAAGCTGGGCATCGGTGTCGCCGGCCTCGTGGTTATCCGGTTGATCGTCCTGGGGCTCCCCATGTTTCAGGAGGCCGGATGGATCGTGAAAGGGAAGCTGTCGGTGTCGGCTGCGGCGGTAATCGTAGTGGATGCCATGCTGCTCTCGGTCCTGATTGGGTTTGCGATCCAGCTTCGGACCTGCCTGCTTGATTCTATCGCGGAGGTCCCGGGCCTGGGGACCATGGCAGCCAGTCTTGTGCTTCTGATTTGCTCCGGGATTGCCTACACCGATTTCAAGCCGCTGACACGCGCCTGGCCTTCCATAAAAGAGCTGTACCTCTGGAGCTTTGTCGCGCTCGCTTCAGCGCTGCTGGCGCAGATCACGGTCCTGCTCTACCAGAACAGAGATCGAATCGCCGCGCTGGTATTGCGTCAACCTATTCCCGCCGCTCCGGTGAAAGAGCGGTCGAGCGCCGACGAAGCGCGGGCCGCCGTAGCCAGCCGCTGAGCGCCATTCTCTTACCTCATCCTTCCGTGAAAACGATCTGATTTCCGCGAGCTATTTACAAAGTATCTTCCAATACTATGCTTCGCAAACTCTTTTGATATGATTCCTTTTGCTCATGCGAGGGGACAGGGCACCTCAATCGGAGCAGTTGGTACGGGAGGTAAACATGCGGACCAGAAACACAACGCTCTTACTCTCGATGTTCTTTTTATTTGCAGTCGCCGCTCTCGCGCAGGCGCCCACCTCCGAAGAGCATGCGCCCACCTTGCTGGTAAGCGTGGAGCATCGCAAAAATATAAGTCTGGATGGCGAGTGGCACGCCATGTACGACCCGTATGCCACCGGTCTTTACGATTTTCATGGCAAGGTGCGTTCGGACGGTTACTTCAGAAACGCCAAGCCGCGATCGCCCAGTGATCTGGTCGAGTATGACTTTCAGAAATCTCCTACCCTGCGCGTGCCGGGGGATTGGAACACACAGCGCGAGTCGCTGTTCCTCTACGAAGGTCCAATGTGGTACGAGAAGGACTTTACCTACCAGAAACAATCAGGAACACGAGTATTTTTTCACGTCGGCGCGGCCAATTACCGCTCTTATGTATGGGTGAATGGCGCCAAGGCCTGCCAGCACGAAGGAGGTTTTACACCCTTCGATTGCGAGATCACAAACATGGTCCACGATGGCGCAAATTTTGTGGTGATTGCGGTGGACAGCACGCGCATGGCGGGCGGCCTGCCCACCCTGCAGACGGATTGGTGGAACTATGGCGGCCTGACCCGCGATGTCTCACTCGTCGAAGTCCCGGAGCAGTTCGTGGATGATTATGCGCTCTCACTCCAGCGGGGCACGAAGACGGAGCTGGAAGGCTGGGCCCACCTCGATGGAGCAGCGCCGGGGACGCCGGTCACCATACTGGTCCCGGAAGCGGGACTCAAGCAGACGGCCACCATCCAAGCGGATGGTCGCGCCGTTTTTCATCTCCATGCGCCGAAGCTGGAATTGTGGTCGCCGGAGCATCCCAAGCTCTATCGCGTGCAGGTTGAGGCAGGACGCGACCGGCTCGAAGACGAAGTCGGGTTTCGCACCATTGAAGCGCGCGGCACCGAAATTTTGCTGAATGGCGAGCCCATATTCCTGCGCGGCATCTGCATACACGCTGAAGCGCCCTATCGCACCGGACGGGCCTACAGCCAGCAGGATGCCGAAACCCTTCTTGGCTGGGCCCATGAGCTCGGCGCCAATTACGTCCGGCTAGCGCATTATCCGCACGATGAACGGATGACCCGCCTGGCGGACCGAATGGGGATCCTCGTCTGGTCGGAGATCCCGGTTTATTGGGCGGTGCAGTTCGACAATCCCGCCGTGCTTGCGAAGGGGTTGCAGCAACTGCATGAGATGATACGCCGCGACCGCAACAAGGCCTCGGTGGTCCTGTGGTCAGTCGCCAATGAGACTCCGGCCACGCCGGCCCGCACCGAATTCCTGAAAAAACTGATTGCAAGCGCCCATGAGCAGGACCCCACGCGGCTGGTCACCGCCGCACTGCTGGTTCGGACGGAGGGAATGAAGAAGATCGTGGATGATGCGCTTGGAGAATCCCTCGATGTAATTGGCGTAAACGAGTACATCGGCTGGTACGAGCACAAGCCGGAAGACGCGGACCAGACAGTCTGGCAGATTGCTTTTGAGAAACCCATGATCGTGAGCGAATTCGGTGGAGACGCGAAGGCCGGACTTCATGGCGACCCGGGGACGCGCTGGACGGAAGAATATCAGGCGAATATCTACCGGCATCAATTCGTCATGCTGAATCGTATTGCACAACTGCGAGGAATGACTCCCTGGATTCTGATGAATTTCCGCTCGCCCCGGCGTCCGCTGCCAGGAGTGGAGGATTATTTCAATCGCAAAGGATTGATATCGGACCAGGGAGTAAAGAAGCAGGCTTTCTATATTCTGCAGCAGGAATATAAGCAGGGCAGCGTGGGCAAGGCCCATTGATTGATTTCCAATCAGTCCGACTCCCAGAAGCCGGCTATATTGGACCACTCTCTCAACCAATCACCGGACGGAGGATACACATTGTTTAATTTCATAAGGAAGTTTCCTGCCACGTCTTTCTATCGGCTTCTTATCGTTCTCATTCTCATCAGCGGGGCCAGTTGGACCCAGGCAGCCGCTCCCGCATCCTGGACGACCGATGCGAATATCGAATCGAAGGCCAACGCTCTGTTGCAGCAGATGACCCAGGAGGAGAAGATCGGACAACTGGTGCAATATTCGGCGGGCATGCCTACAGGGCCGGGCACCGGGCGCGACGACTACCGGGACCTTGCGGCGAGAGGCGCGCTGGGCTCAGTCCTGAATCTTACCGGCGCAGCCGAAACCAATGCGCTGCAGAAGATCGCGGTGGAGAGGTCTCGTCTTCATATCCCGCTGATATTTGGCCTCGATGTAATCCATGGCTATCACACGGAGTTTCCCGTCCCGCTCGGCCTGGCGGCAACCTGGGATCCGGCGCTGGTGGAGCGCGTCTCGCGCATCGCGGCCAGGGAAGCGTCGCACGAAGGCGTGCGCTGGACCTTCTCTCCCATGGTGGACATCGCGCGCGATGCCCGCTGGGGCAGGATCGTTGAGGGAGCAGGCGAAGACCCTTATCTTGGCTCCGCCATGGCGGCGGCCTATGTGCGCGGCTATCAGGGCGCCCGGCTGGACGATCCGGAATCGATCGCTGCCTGCACCAAGCACTTTGTCGGATATGGAGCGGCGGAGGGCGGGCGCGACTACAACACCGCCGAAATCCCGGAGCGTCTGCTGCACCAGGTCTATCTGCCGCCTTTTCAGGCTACGGTGGATGCAGGCGCCGCAACCTTTATGAGCGCCTTCAATTCGCTGAACGAGGTGCCGACCTCCGCTAATCCCTTCACCCTGACCGATGTGTTGCGAAAAGAATGGAATTTTAAAGGGTTCGTGGTAAGCGACTGGCAGGCTATTGAAGAGCTGATGGCGCACGGCATTGCCGACGATCCTGCAATTGCCGCGCAAAAAGCGATGAGTGCCGGCGTGGATATGGACATGGAAGGCGGTCTCTACGCCAAGTATCTTGCCAGCCTGGTGCAAAGCGGCAAGGTCTCGCAAGCTACGCTCGATGAAGCGGTGCGGCGCGTGCTTCGGGTCAAGCTAGCGCTCGGCTTGTTCGAGCACCCGTATACGACGGTCCCTGGCGCACAGTCCCAGGGGAGCAATCCCGCGGACCTGGCTGCGGCCCGGACGGCCGCTGAAGAATCTTTTGTTCTGCTCAAGAACGCGCCGGCCCAATCGGGCGCTCCTGTGCTTCCGCTCAACTCTTCCGTGAAGCGGATCGCGCTTCTCGGTCCGCTCGCGGACAGCGCACAGAATATGCTTGGCTCCTGGCCGGGCAAAGGGGCGGCCAAGGACGTGATCACGCTTCGCGCGGCGCTCCAGCAGCACCTCGCTCGCATCGGCGGGCAATTACTCTATGCTCAGGGGACGGAGATCACGGGTACATCCGAACAGGGCTTTCGAGAGGCAATCACTGCCGCCCGCAATGCCGACCTGGTGGTGCTTGCGCTGGGGGAAGACGCCAGCCTGATGACCGGAGAAGCGGCCTCGCGCACTCGCCTCGATCTGCCGGGCAATCAAGAGGCGTTGCTGGAAAGAGTTGCCGCCACCGGTAAGCCCATAGTACTGGTCGTGTTCAGCGGACGTCCGCTGGTGCTTAACTGGGCGGCTGACCATGTGCCTGCGATTCTGGAGGCGTGGTTTCCCGGAGTGCAGGCGGGACCGGCCCTCGACCGCATACTCTTTGGCGAT
>CAYTQA010000154.1:0-7631 GCA_964439495.1 uncultured Terriglobales bacterium
GCCCTCAAGCACCTCGTCGCGATAAAGATTGGTGAGCGGGACCTCGGCGGTGGGAATCAGCCAAAGGTCATGGTCCTGGCATTTGAAGAGGTCTCCGGCAAATTTGGGGAGCTGGCCAGTGCCATACATGGAATCGGAATTGACCATATAAGGCGGCAGGACCTCGGTGTATCCATGCTCGCGGGTGTGCAGATCGAGCATGAAGTTGGCGATGGAGCGCTCGAGCTTTGCTCCCAAATCCCAATAGACCGCGAAACGCGCCCCGGAAATTTTGGCGGCGCGCTCCAGATCGAGGATCCCCAGCCCTTCGCCCAACTCCCAATGCGGCCTGGGGGCAAAGTCGAATTTTGGCGGCGCGCCCCAGCGGCGGACCTCCACATTTTCCTCCGCGGAAGGGCCGACCGGAACGCTTTCATGCGGAAGGTTGGGGATCTGGGCGAGCACATTGCGCAGTTGCGCTTCGTACTCCGCGGCGGCCTTTTCGTGCTTTTCGCCCTCCTCGCGAAGCTTTTTGGTCTCCTCGATCAGGGCAGAGGCGTCTCCGCCGCTCTTCTTGATCCGGGCCACCTCCTCCGAAGCGCGATTGCGCCGGGCCTTCAGGTTCTCGGATTCGGTAATGGCCTGGCGGCGGCGGCTGTCCAGGTCGCGGAAACCGTTCAACAGCTCTTCGGGCTTCATGCCCCGCTGGCGCAGCTTCTCTTCGACAGCCGGCAGATGGTCGCGCACATAATTCAGATCAAGCATAGAAACAACTACTCTATCGAAGAATTTTGAAGAGCACAAAATCAAAGCGCGGGATTGCTTTATAGTGTTTCTGCTTGCCGCAACATGAAATAGAGCTGATCAGAGGGATTCGCCGCCGCGCCAGCCAGGGTCCGCGCAACTCCGTGGTGCGGCTTGGCATTGGGGACGATTGCGCCGTTCTGCGCCCCGGCAAGGGTGAAGAAATGCTCGTCACCACCGACTTCAGCATCGAAGGCGTGCATTTCCGCCGGGAATGGCACCCGCCCGAGTCGGTGGGACACCGCTGCCTGGCGCGGGGCCTCAGCGATATCGCCAGCATGGGAGGAAAGCCGCAAGCGGCGTTCTTGTCCCTGGGCCTGCCCTCGGAGCTGCCGCAGAGTTGGGTAGATGCCTTTTTTCGGGGATTTCTGGCTGTGGCGGGAAAATACCATGTGACGCTTGCCGGAGGGGACACGGCGCAATCCCCGGCGGGGATCATCGCCGATGTGGTGGTGCTGGGCTCAGTTCCCCAGGGAGAAGCGGTGTTGCGCGGCGTCGCCAGACCGGGCGATTCCATCTACGTTACAGGGGCTTTGGGCAGCGCGGCCGCCACGCTGAAGCAGCTATTTGAGTCAGGGAAGGCGCCCCTGCGAGGCAAGGCGCACAGAGCTCATTTTTATCCGGAGCCCCGTGTGGCGGTGGGGCAATGGCTTCGCAAACGCCGGGCGGCATCCGCCATGATCGATCTCAGCGATGGGCTTTCCACCGATCTCTCCCATATTTGCGAGGAGAGCAATGTCGGTGCGGTAATCGAAGAGAAGGCGCTTCCCATCCAGCTCCGGGTCCGAAAGCGAAAAGATGCCTTGGAACTGGCCCTGCATGGAGGAGAGGACTACGAACTTTTGTTCACCGCTTCCAAGCGTCTCACCGTGGACCGTATTGAGGGGGTTTCGGTCACCCGCATCGGGGAGATCGTCCCTTTGCGGCGAGGGAGATCCACCATGCAATTAGTAGGGGAAAAACACAGCACGGAACTTCAGCCCCAGGGCTGGGAGCATTTTGCCCGGAGCGGCGGGAAATAGTCGATGGACCGCTCTATGGGAGTATCGCTCGCCCGAGCTATTCTTCAGGCTCCAGCGCGACACGCTGGGGCAGGACGGCTGGGGACTTGATTGTTCCGCGCACCTCGCCATGGGTTTCAATGCGCGGCGTCAGGTCAATACCAGTCCGCGGAAGCTCCTGGCGCTGGGTATGCAAAGAGGCGGCGCGCTCATCAAACTTCCCGAAGATCATCTTCCCGGCGGTGGTCTGAAGCACCGAGGTCACGGTAATGTCCACGTTCTTGCCGATCAGTTTGCGCGCATTATCCACTACCACCATGGTGCCATCGTCGAGGTAAGCGACTCCCTGGTTGTACTCCTTACCTTCCTTGAGAATAAAGACACGCATGATTTCCCCCGGCAGCACAATGGGTTTGAGGGAGTTTGCCAGCTCATTGATGTTGAGCACCTCTACTCCCTGGAGCTGCGCAACTTTATTGAGATTGAAATCATTGGTGATGATCTTGGCCTCGTATACTTTCGCCAATTCAATCAGCTTCAGATCGACCTCCCGCACGTTGGGGAAATCATCTTCCACGATCTGGACGTTCATGGTGGCCATCTTCTGGATGCGCTGCAACACGTCCAGCCCGCGGCGGCCGCGATTGCGCTTGAGGCCGTCGGCGGAATCAGCCACCAGTTGCAATTCCCGCAGGACAAATTGCGGGACGACTACCGCCCCATCGAGAAACCCGGTTTCGGCGATGTCGGCGATGCGCCCGTCGATGATCACGCTGGTATCGAGGATCTTAAAGCTGCGCTTGGCCTGCTTCTCGGCCCCAAAGATGCCGCCAAGCGCGGAAAGATTGAGCAGGTCTCCCTTGTTCGCGCCCACAATGAGTCCAACGTAGGACATAAGGAGCATGACAAAAAGCTGCAGGAAGCTCTGCGAGCGTCCTGGCGCGATGCTGTTGCGGATCACCAGGCTGAAGAGATAAGCCCCGATGATTCCGAGCACGCTGCCGATGACCGCCCCGATCAGGCGCTTGAGGCTGACCGAGCGCAGCCGCATCTCGAAAAGCACGACCGCCAGCCCAATGGCCGCTCCGGCCGCCGCGGCGGAAAGCTGCGACAGGCCAAACGGCTGTAAAACGAAACAGGCAAGGGCTACAACGGAAAGAAAAATAAGACGAATGATAATCAGGTCCATTTGGACCTCCCCACGGGTCCAACCACCGCTTATGAATTAAGCAGAGTATATCTGCTTGGCAAAATGCACTTCAGATTTAAGTGGCGATAAGCGGGACAATGGTTGTGTTTTCATAAAATTAAATATCCCCGCCGTGCCGCCGCTCGAAGTATATACCTCCAGGCTCTCTTTCGGCCAAGTTGAGGGTCCGGCTGTTCTGGAGGGGGATATTTCCCGATTTGCGCCGCCGATGCAACGATTTAAAACGCTGCGCTCCTCCCGTGTTATTGACATTGTCAGTACCCTCCACAAGTTTTCCATTGCGGGAAAGATGCCCGCTCCTGCAACTTAGAACCATAGCTGCTGCGGATTCTCCGCGCATTCAATTCCTTACAGTTTGGCCAACCCTGATCAAGGGGAGATGAGCGGCCAAAGTTCTCCTCGAAGGAGGAGAACTTGGAAAGGGCCGGCATAATATCTCGGGGGAGACTATGCCGGCTCAAATTCCTGTTGTCTTCCCGCCTGCCGAATCGCGCTCCGAATCGCAATGAAGCCAGCCTCTGTCCTGCTGGGCGCCCCCGGCTCCCGGAGCCGTTTCAGGGTGTAAAATAAGGTTGAGCTCCGCCCCGCTCCCTTATAAAGAATCGAGTCAATTTATGGCAACAGCAGAGATGCCAGCACAGATTTCCATTCGCCAGCCAAAAGGCGAATTCCGCAACGAACCCGTCACCGATTTCAGCACGGAAGAAAATAAGCGCGCCATGCGCGAGGCGCTGGCGAAGGTGCGCTCCGATCTGGGCAACGAATACGGACTGATCCTGGGCGACCGGATGATCCAGACCAAGGAGAAGATCAAGTCCATCAACCCAGCCCGTCCTTCGGAGGTGGTGGGCATCCACCAAAAGGCGGGGGCCGAGCACGCCGATCTTGCTATCCAAGCGGCCTTCAAGGCATTTGAAAGCTGGAAGAACTGCCCGGTGGAGGAGAGGACCTCCCTCTTGCTTCAGGCGGCGGAGATCATTCGCAGCCGCAAATTTGAATTTTGCGCATGGCTGGTCTTCGAGGTGGGGAAGAACTGGGCAGAGGCGGACGCCGACGTTGGAGAGACCATCGATTTCCTGGAGTTTTATGGGCGCGAGGCGCTGCGGCTGGCGGGCGCCGAACCTCCCATTCACTATCCCGGTGAGCGCGACCTGCTGCAATACATCCCCTTGGGTGTAGGCGCGATCATCTCCCCGTGGAATTTTCCCTTTGCCATCATGGCGGGAATGACCTCGGCAGCCATCGTCTGCGGAAACACCGTGGTGTTGAAGCCTTCGAGCGACTCACCCACGATTGCCGCGAAGTTCGTCGAGGTGCTGCAGGAGGCGGGCATTCCGGATGGAGTGGTCAATTTCTGTCCCGGATCGGGCGCTACCTTCGGCAATGCCATCGTGGAGCATCCCCGGACGCGCTTCATTGCCTTTACCGGCTCGAAAGAGGTCGGGCTCGATATCCATGCCCGCGCCGCGCAACGAAAATCGGGGCAAATCTGGATCAAGCGCACGATTCTGGAGATGGGCGGCAAGGATTCAATCATCGTGAGCGAGGACGCCGATCTTGATGCCGCGGTGGAGGGCGTTGCGGTTTCCGCCTTCGGCTTCAACGGGCAGAAGTGCTCGGCGTGTTCGCGCGCGATTGTGGACGAAAGAATTTACGACGTTTTTCTGGAGCGGCTCAAGGACAGGGTAGAAAAGATCAAGGTGGGCGATCCCGCGGAGAATCAACCCATGGGGCCGGTGGTGAATGAAGGCTCCATGAAATCCATTCTGAATTACGTGGAGATCGGCAAAAAAGAGGGCAATCTGGTTTATGGCGGCCAACGGGTGAATATCGGGGATGGCTATTACATCGCGCCTACCATCTTTGCCGACGTGCCCCCCAATGCCAGAATCGCCCAGGAAGAGATTTTCGGTCCGGTGCTGGCGGTGATCCAGGCCCGCGGCTTTGAGGACGCGCTCAACATCGCCAACAACACGGAATATGGGCTCACGGGCGCTATTTACAGCACTTCCGCGGACAAGATTGAGCGCGCAAAGCGGGACTTCCACGTAGGCAACCTGTATATCAACCGCAAGTGCACCGGGGCCATGGTCGGCGCCCATCCCTTCGGCGGCTTTAATATGTCGGGCACGGATTCGAAGGCGGGCGGTCCCGATTATCTTTATCTGTTCACGCAGGCGAAATCCATAGGGGAGAAGATCATTTAATGCGGAAGAATGAGAGGGAGCGTCCGTTGGTCGAGTTCGATCCGGAGGTTGCGGCCGCGATCGAGAATGAACAGCGGCGGCAACACGAAGGGCTGGAGCTGATCGCTTCGGAGAATTTCGTCAGTGAAGCCGTCATGGAAGCCGCCGGCAGCGTTTTCACCAACAAGTACGCGGAAGGATATCCGGGAAAGCGCTACTACGGTGGATGCGAATTCGCGGACATAGTGGAAAACCTAGCCCGGGAGCGGGTCAAGCAGCTTTTTGGGGCCGAGCATGCCAATGTGCAGCCGCATTCAGGGTCTCAGGCCAATGCTGCCGCCTATTCCTCGGTGCTCCAGCCTGGGGACACCATTCTGGGGCTCGACCTTGCTCATGGCGGCCATCTCACGCACGGCCACAAGCTGAACTTTTCCGGCAAGCTGTATCGCGTGGTTTCTTATGGGGTCCAGAAAGATACGGAAACCATCGATTACGACCAACTCGAAGAGACCGCCATGCGGGAAAAGCCCAAGGTCATCATCGGCGGTGGCAGCGCTTATCCCCGCATCTTTGATTTTCCGCGCATGCGCGAGATTGCCGATAAGTGCGGCGCCATCTTGATCGTGGATATGGCCCATTTTGCCGGCCTGGTCGCCGGCGGCGTACACCCTTCGCCGGTGCCCCATGCGCAGATCGTTACCAGTACCACGCATAAAACGCTGCGCGGACCGCGCGCAGGATTGATTCTGTGCAGGCAGGAATATGCGGCGGCGGTGGACAAGAACGTCTTTCCCGGACATCAGGGCGGCCCGCTGGTGCACATCATTGCAGCCAAGGCAGTTGCCTTCAAGGAGGCATTGCAACCCACTTTTCGCGACTATGCCCGGCAAATCGTCGCTAACGCCCAAACCATGGCGGAGTCGCTGAAAAGCGAGGGCTTCCGCATCGTCTCCGGGGGGACTGACACCCACCTCATGCTGGTGGACGTCTTTGCCAAAGGGATGCTGGGCAGCGAGGCGGAGAAGGCCCTGGGCGAGGCGGCGATCACGGTAAATAAAAATGCCATACCGTTCGACGTCAATCCGCCTTTAAAGCCCAGCGGCATCCGCATAGGAACTCCGGCGCTGACGACCCGCGGAATGAAGGAGCCCGAGATGCGGCAAATAGCCAAATGGATTGCTGAGGCGCTTCTGCATCGCGATGATTCCAAGACGCTGTCCCGTGTGCGCCGCCAGGTCTTTGAATTATCGGAGCAATTCCCGCTTTATGCGGAACGGCGGGCCAGGGCCGCCGTGGCTACCACCTGAGTCCTTCAGGGCAGCAACCCTGAACACCCTAGCCAGGGTTGCTGCCTCGCTTAAATCTGGCGATTTCACCAGACCTTTTTAATTCATTTATTTTTGTTTTACGGCCCTCCTGCCGGCTCTAAAAGTGCTTCTAAATAACTGTACGTTCCTCAATTGGAGTGCTTTTAGATGTTCCGGCCCTACAACCTCGCGAAGTCGACGGTCCCAGCCATCATCTTATTGCTGGTGGCGACCGGATATCTGCGGATGCCGAAGTGCGCCGCGGAAGAGAACCCGGCTTCGACTCCTGACTTGCTGCCAATGATTGTGCAGCGCATGACCCAAAGAATCCAGGAGAACCACCTCAACATTCGTCCTTACACAGTCACTCGCGCGTACACGCTTTACCGGCATGATGAGAGCGTTCCCAAGACGGAGGTCGTGGCGCGGGTGAATTTCCTGCCGCCCAACCAGAAGAGCTATGACATTGCGCAGACCAGTGGCGGCATGGGAGAAAAGGTGATCCGCAAGGTCCTGGAACATGAGGTGGAAGTAGCCAAGGACCCGCAGAGCGCGATGATGACGGCGCAAAACTATGATTTCAGCCTGGTGCAGCAGGTTTATTTTCAGGGACATCATTGCTACGTTCTTCATGCCGCGCCGAAAAGAGACGATAAGAGTCTGATCAAGGCGAATGTCTGGGTAGACAGCAAGAGCTTTGACATCCTGCACGTGGAAGGCGAGCCGGTCCGCAGCCCATCCTTCTGGCTGAAAGACCTGCATGTCGCCTTTGATTTCGGAGAAGTCGCCGGGATGTGGATGCAGACTGCCGTGCAAGCCACCGCGCGTGTCCGCTTCGCCGGTGACTATAAAATGCATGCCCAGGACCTTAGCCTGGAGATTGTGCCCGCGGTAGCGGCGCTGCATGTCTCCAAAAATGCTTCCGGGGAACAGACCACCGAATTGGCTTCCACTAAATCCGCGCGCAGGATGCGGACCCGGCATAGCAGCCCCCCTGTCCTGGCCGACAGCATCTGGGGAAGCAGATAGCAGACAAGAATTCATCCCATAAGCCCTGCTCTCCGGTCAGGACAGCAGGGCCATATTGGTGGAAACGGACCTGTAAGCCGAATTCTGTGCTGCGCGTGAGCGCAGTGACGATCAT
>CAYTQA010000155.1:0-3330 GCA_964439495.1 uncultured Terriglobales bacterium
CTGCCAGTCGCCGCAGATTTTAGTGTCGATCAGGTCATAGGCCGCCAGGTCAGCCCATTTGGTGTTGGGAAATTTCTTGATGACCTGCTTCATGTCCTCTTCTTCGATCTGGTGGCGCATGTAGGGATCTTTTTCCCTGGCGGATGAGCGGGAGAACGTCTCCTGCTTCTCCAGTTGCCAGCGGATATCGGCGGAGCGATAGGCGGCCTCGGCGGCGTAGGGGGATTTAGGAAAGTACTCCGCCATCCGTCCATAGAGGCGTTGCGCATCCTGGTCCGCGCCCTTGCGGCCATGGCGTTGTTCGGCTTCCGACTCGGAGTCCACCGCTTCGCCGAATACGATCTCGTCGCCGTTGGGGGTCGAGGGACGGATGATCCCTTTATCGAGGACCCAGCCGGTGACGTCTCTGTCCTTGTCCAGGGTGGCGATCACATGCAGCCAGCCGGGCGAGGTCTCAAGGATGGCGAGCTCGCGGCCGCGCTGGATGGTGTCCAGCTTGTCGCTGCTCTTGTCCGGCGAGAGGTAAAGGTTGGCCTCGCGAATGCAGATGGCGCGGTTCTTAAGGTTCTCCTCCGCCGCCGGGGAAGAGGCGGAGAGCGTAAGCAGCAAAAAAAATATTTCAATCAGGATGCGCATGGACGACTTCATGGCTCGTGCTTCAATACCTCGCTAGGGTGAAGAGACCGCAACCAGCTCCTGAAGCAGCCTCCATTCCATATTACCGCCACTCACGATGGCAGCGGTCTTTCCCGCGGGAAACTCGTGGGAATGGAAGAGAAACGCCGCAGCCGGCACCGCGCCGCTGGGTTCGGCGACCAGATGGGCGTCGCTCATCAGCCGCCGCACGGATTGCCCGATCTCGTCTTCGGTCACGCTGATGAATCCATCCACAAACTTCCGGATATGTTCAAAGTTCTTCTCTCCGAGGCTTTGAGTGCGCAGTCCATCGGCCATGGTGCGCGAGGTCTGCTCGGCGGGGAAGGCGACGCGCTTGCCGGCCTCGAAGCTGGCCCTGCCCTTGGCCGCCAGCTCCGACTCCACGCCAAAGATCCTTGCCTGCGGTCTTTGCAGTTTGATGGCGGCGGCAATACCGCTGATCATTCCTCCTCCGCCCACGCAGACCAGAACGTTCTCCACCTCCGGCAAGTCTTCGAGGATTTCCAGGCCCATGGTCCCCTGCCCGGCGATGATGGTTTTGTCATCGTAGGGAGGGACCAGCGCATAGCCGTGCTCCGCGGCAAGCTCTTCGGCGCGCTGCTTGCGCTCGTCGCTGCCCGGCCCCACCGGGACGACATGCGCCCCGAAGGCAGCGGTGTTTTTGAGCTTCAGTGGAGGCGCGGTGCGCGGCATCACGATGGTGGCCTTGCAGCCGAGGGCGCGCGCCGCATAGGCCACTCCCTGGGCATGGTTTCCGCTGGAATATGCGATCACGCCGCGGCTGCGCTGCTCCGGTGAAAGCGAGGCGATCTTGTTGTAGGCGCCCCGCAGCTTAAAGGAGCCAACCGGCTGAAGATTTTCAGGCTTGAGATAGACGTCGCGCGAATCCATGCGGCAGCAGAGCAGGGGAGTTCTCACCACAACCCCGCGAATCCTCTGCTGCGCCTGGCGAATGTCTTCTAGGCTAACCATTCTTGGACCGGAGAAAAATTATTCGGAGTGGCAGGCATGAGCAAGGCCATTTCGGATCAGATTTCGAGGATCACCGGCATAATCAAGGGACGCCGGCTGGTGTTCTTGTTGATAAAACGCTTGAGCTCCTGGCGAATCTTTTCCTTGATGACTCCGTAGTCGGCCTTTTCCTCCTGGCTGGATTCGGCGAGGGTGCGATTGATGACCTCGCGGGCCTCATTGCCGAAGCCATTCTCCGCGCCGGCGGCGGCAAAGCCGCGCATCACAATCTCCGGAATCGATTCCACGCGGCCGGTCAGCTTATTGATGGCGATGATGGGCAGCACAATCCCGTCCTCGCTCAAATGGCGGCGGTCGCGGATGACCAGGTCTTCGACGACGTCACCGGTCGAGCCGGAATCGATGCATACCCGGCCAACCGTCACCTTGCCGGCGCGGCGCGCGCCCAGCTCGTCGAATTCAAGGACCTCGCCGCTCTCAATCATCATGACCTGACCCACCGCTCCATGCATGGAGGCCGCGAGCTCGGCGTGACGCTTGAGTTGCCGGTATTCCCCATGGATGGGAATGAAGAATTTGGGACGCACCAGGTTCATGATGAGCCGCAGCTCTTCCTGGCTGGCGTGGCCGCTTACGTGGACGGGCGGGCCGCCGGAGCCGTCTTCATAAATCACCTCCGCCTCGCGCCGGTAGAGGTGGTCGATCATGCGGAAGATGGCCTTTTCGTTGCCCGGAATAATGCGCGACGAGAGCATGACGGTGTCGCCCTTTTCAATCTTTGCGTGCTTGTGATTGTCCACCGCGGCCCGCGACAGCGCGGACATCGGCTCGCCCTGGGTCCCGCTGATGAGGGCGCAGACCCGGTCTGGAGGAAAATCGCGGATCTGGCCGGGATGCACCACCATTCCTTCGGGGAACTCCACATAGCCGAGGTCCTGCGCGATTTCCGAGGCATCGGTGATGGAGCGCCCGATGAAGGCCAGCTTGCGCTTGTATTCAAAGGCCAGCTCGGTGACCAGCTTGATGCGATGGATCGAGGAGGAAAAGCAGGAGATAAAGAGCCGCCGCTTGGCGCGGGCAAATACCTCGTCAAACTTTGGCCGCACCGCGCGCTCGCTGGGCGTATATCCGCGCCGCTCGACGTTGGTGGAGTCTTGAAACAGCGCCAGCACGCCTTCCTTGCCATATTCGGCAAATGCGTGGAGATCGAAGAGATCGCCATCGGTCGGCGTGGGATCGACTTTGAAGTCGCCGGTATGGATGAGCACGCCCAAGGGCGTATGGATGGCCAAAGCCACGCAATCCACAATGCTATGCGTGACCCGAAGCGGATGAATGACGAATGGGCCTATGCGAAAACGCTGGTTGGGCTTGATCTCATGCAGCTTGGCGTCGTCGAGGAGCTGGTGCTCTTCCAGCTTGTTCTCGACCAGCGCAAGCGTGAACTCGGTGCCGTAAACCGGGACATTCAGCTCGGAAAGGACCCAGGGAAGGCCGCCGATATGGTCTTCATGTCCATGGGTAAGGATGATGGCGCGGACCGAATCCCGGTTTTCCAGCAGATAAGTAATGTCGGGAACGACAATATCGACGCCGAGCAGCTCAGACTCGGGAAACATGAGTCCGGCGTCGATCACGATAATATCGTTGCCCCAGCGGACGGCCATGCAGTTCATCCCGAACTCGCCCAGGCCGCCTAAG
>CAYTQA010000155.1:3340-7611 GCA_964439495.1 uncultured Terriglobales bacterium
AAGGGTACAACGTGGAGTTTTCCTGCTGGCATAAACGACGATGCTAGCACAAGCGACGAACTTACGATGCGGGGAGGGGCCAGTCGTGGTGGTAGGGTTTGAAAATCGGCCCAAAACGCGGCGGATGATCCGCCGCCGTTATTCTAGGCTGCATGGCTGGACGTTCTCAGGCTGATATTGGCATATGCTCCGAGGAGACGGGCATAGTAGAGCATTTTCGCGATGCTCACGGTAGAGAGTTTACCGCGCATGAATTCGCTTACTCTAGGTTGCGGAACATCCCAAATGCGTTCCAAATCTCTTCGCTTTAATTTCTGCTTCTGGATGAGTTTGAGGATGGCCTGATGCAATTCTGCCTTGAGCTTCAGTTCCAAGGCAGCTGCCGGCTCTAGCCCGAGTTGATCAAGAACGTTTCCGCTTTTGCGAACTGACCTTGCCTCGGCGCTTGTCATTTCTCTTCTCCTTTAGCTCCGCAGATATAACTTCGCTCAGTCTCTTGCGAGCGGTATCGATATCCTGTTGTTCTGTTTGGCTGGTCTGTTTTTCGAAGCAATGCAAAACGTGAAGAACGCCCCTTTTGGGCTTGCGATAGATGATGCGATACCATGCCCGTTCATCCTGGTCTCGTAATTCAAAGCATCCGTCGCCAACGGTGCGCATGATTTTGACATCTGAGGGAGTAAGACCTTGCTGCACTTGGCGAAGAGCATATCCCAAGTTTTGCTTTGCCCCTAAGGGAAACCCGCTGATTACATCCAGCGAATCTCCATGCCACTCTACGTCTACATCATCGCCCTTACCACTTCTTTCCTGTGCCGAAACATTACCAAAGTTCTGTTTACTTGTATACGTTTTTTTAGTATATTTTTTCATGGCGACCCCCGCAGCCTCTTGAGGCTCACTAGTTCTTCAGTGTCCAAACGTGGTCCGTCAAGACCTGCTTCATCATCGCAGCAGGTCTTCGAGTTCGATGGAGGCGTCCGTCTTTTCATCGCGGTATTTCACGATCACAGGTGTATAGAGCGAGAGCCCCCACTCCGCGGCCCTTCCGCGCTGGATGGCGCGCGAGCCGGGGACTACCACTGCATTGTGGGGAATCGTCAGTGGGCGGTCGCCATCGGCGCGATGGATGGTCCCCTGCGGAATGTCGAAGACCGGGGTGGAGCGGGTGAGGACGGTCCCAGCGCCCAGGACGGCGTGCGACTGCACCACGCAGCCTTCATAAATCCCGCAATTGCCGCCCACCAGAACATCGTCCTCGATAATCACCGGCGAGGCGTTTACCGGCTCCAGCACGCCCCCAACCTGCGCGGCGGCGCTTAAATGGACGCGCTTTCCGATCTGCGCGCAGGAGCCGACCAGGGCGTGGGAATCGACCAGGGTGCCTTCGTCCACATAGGCTCCGACATTGATGTACATGGGCGGCATACAAATTACCGATGGAGCGATGTAGGCCCCGCTGCGCACCGAGGAACCTCCGGGGACCAGGCGCACGCGGTCGGCGGTGTGAAAGCGGCGGGCGGGGAAGGTGTCTTTGTCCACGAACGAGAGGCCGGAAGAGTTCCACTCCGCCAGTTCGCCGATGCGGAAGCCCAACAGGATGCCCTGTTTGACCCAGGCATTCACCTTCCAGTCCTCTCCATCTTTCTGGGCGGCGCGAATGTGGCCCGCGCCGAGGGCGGCGAGAAATGCATCGAATGTTGAGCGGGCGCCGCGCTCGCTTCTGGCTTGCGCGCCAAGCTCGAAAAGACGGACAATTTCCTGCTGCAATTCAGTTATTGCCTGAGATTTTGTAATATTAGAGAAAGGCTGCATCGCAGGCGAGTATAGCAACAACCCCGAATCACTGCACAGAATGAACCCAATTGACGCTTTGGCGCCGTTACTGGGCAGGACCATGGTCCTGGTGGCGCATCCCGATGATGAGAGCATTGCCTGTGGCGGACTGCTGCAGGAGATGCGCAACCCCGTCGTGGTATTTGCCACCGACGGCGCTCCGGAAGATGAGTTCTTCTGGGGAAAACATGGATCTCGCTCCGCATATTCGGGGCTGCGCCAGCAGGAGGCGCGTACCGCCCTGGCCCATGTCGGGGTGGAAGAGGTGAAGTTTCTGGTGGATTACGCCAAGGAGCCCTCTCATCTGGTGGACCAGAAGCTCTTTCGCGCCATCCCGGAGACGCTGGAGCTGCTCAGGCCGATGGTCCATGAACTGAAGCCGCAGGCGCTACTGACCCTGGCCTATGAAGGCGGACATCCGGACCACGATACATGCAGCTTCCTCTCGGCCCGGCTGGGAGCGGAGTTCAATCTGCCGGTCTGGGAGGCGCCGCTCTATCATCGCACCCCCGATGGCGGCGGGGCCTACCAGCGCTTTGTCAACGAGCGGGGTGATGTCATCGAGCACAGCGTGACGGGAGAGGCGCTGGAGCGCAAGCAGCGCATGCTCGGCTCCTACAAGTCACAGTTCGATGCGTTGCCGAATTTTCGTCCGGAGCTGGAGCGTTTTCGCCCGCAATTTCCATACGACTACAAGCAGCCGCCGCATGAAGGGCGATTGAATTATGAAGTGTGGGAGTGGAAGATGACGGGCAGGGAAGTTTCCGGGGCATTTGCCGCCGTGCTGGGCAGCGCCAACGGCCAGCCCCGGCGTCCATGACGCAGCCACCTTCGCGCCGCCTGCGAGTGCTGCTGGTCGCGTATCCTCTTCTTCCGGTCAGCGAGAACAGCGCCGGAGGAGCGGAACAGGTATTGTGGGCGCTGGAGCGGGAGTTGCACGCGCGCGGTCATCAGACCTGTGTCGCCGCCGCCGAAGGCTCGCGCATCTCCGGAGATTTGTTTGCGACGGGAAAGCCAGCCACCGGCCTCGATCAATTCCAGGCAAGAGAAGCGGAGCAAAGTTCACGGCTGAGTGCGTGGCTGAATTCCTCGGAGCCGCCGCAGCTCGATCTGGTCCATGACCAGAGCGGCAGCTTCTGGAAGCAGGCCGGCGCGATCCAGCTCCCGATGCTTGCCACCTTGCATCTGCCCCGGGACTTTTATCCTGCGCAAAATTTCCAGAATATCTCCGCCAATGTTTTTTTTAACTGCGTCTCCAAGGCCCAGTTCAATACCTTCGCGGAGCTTACAAATCAGCTTGGGTTTGTGCGGAACGGCATTGCCCTCGACCGCTTTCCGGTGAATGACGGTCCCATTGCAAAGCGTGAATATGCGCTCTGGCTGGGACGCATCTGCGAGGAAAAGGGCACGCATGTCGCCCTCGATATCGCCCATGAGGCGGGGCAGGAGATCATCATCGCCGGCCAGGTCTATCCATTTCTTTATCATCAGAAATATTTTGCGCGCGAGATTATTCCCCGGCTGAAGCGCGCGGGAAAGAAGGCGCAATTTATCAACTCTCCCTCGTTTGGAGAGAAGGTGGAGCTTCTGCGCAATGCTCGCGTCCTGCTGCTGACCAGCGTGGTGGAGGAAACCAGCTCCATCGTCGCCATGGAGGCCGCGGCCTGCGGCACTCCGGTATTGGCCTTTCGGCGCGGGGCATTTCCGGAGGTGATCGAAGAGGGAGTGAATGGAAAGCTGTTCGGTTCACCGGCGGAGATGCTGGCCGGATCCAGGGAAGTAGAGGCATTCGATCCGCAACGCTGCCGCAGCTTCGCGGAAGAGCATTTCTCAGTCCAGCGCATGGCCGACCATTACGAGACGCTATATTCGAAGCTGCCAGGCATTGGCGAACTATCGGGAGAGCTAGCGCGCGATCGCGCTTTCTAAAAGCAGTCCTGCCTCGCTGGCAACTGCTTTCAATCGCTCGCGTGTCTGGGGCTTTACGGCTGTCAATGGCAGACGGTAGCTCTCTTCAATCCTGCCCAGCATGGCCAGCACTGCCTTCACCGGGATGGGGTTCGATTCAATGAACAGCGCCTGCATCAAGGGCAAGTAGCGGCGATAAAGTTTGCGCGCCTCTTCCCAATTATTTTCCAGCGCGGCGCGGGTCATCTTCGCAAGCTCTCCTGGAATTACATTCGACGCGACTGAAATCACGCCTACCCCGCCCAGCGAGATGACCGGCAAGGTGACCGCATCATCGCCGGAAAAAACCAGAAAGTCCTCGGGGACAAGATTCAGGGCCTCGGCAATCTGCGTCATGATGCCGCTGGCCTCCTTCACGGCGATGATGTTGTCTATTTTCGCCAGGCGCGCCAGCGTGGCCGGCTCCAGATTCACCCCGGTGCGTCCCGGAACGTTATAAAGGACGAGCGGTTTGCCGGCGGCCCGGG
>CAYTQA010000156.1:0-7609 GCA_964439495.1 uncultured Terriglobales bacterium
TTCCGCTGATCGTGCCCGTTTCTGGAATGCCAACTGGGAATCCCCCCGTAATCACCCAGGTACTATGGCGGTCATGTCCCTTCGGGCCCGCTTAAAATGCGAAGGCATCCTTGCGAATCGGAGTAAAATAACCGCAGTTCTTCCAAATAGGTGGTTTCCAATGGGGTATACCCGACTCTTCTCGACCGCTGTTTTCTGTGTTGTGCTGGCTGGCTTCGCGCAGGCGCAATCCTTAGGCGATGTCGCGCGCAAGGAGAAAGCAAAAAAGGCCGCTGAGGCCCACACAAGCACGGTAATCACCAATGAAAATATCAACGAACATATAGACAAGAGTTCGGACCAGACCATCAACTTCATGAAGCCGAAGAGCAATGCGGCCTCGGACGCCACGGATAGGGAGAAAGACGACGTTACCGCAGGTGCTAAAGATGCGAAAAATAAGGACGAGAAAGCCGGCGATGAGGCGGAGAAGCCGGACGCGGACCTGAGCGCTAAAATCGGCGATCAGAAAAGCAAGATTGACCTGCTGCAGCGCGAAATCGATGTTGCGCAGCGCGAGCAGAGGCTTCGCGCGTCTACTTACTATGCCGATCCGGGAAGCAGGCTGCGAGATCCGCAACAGTTCAACCTGGAGCAGCAAAAGCTGACCGATGGAATTGCCGCCAAGAAAAAAGAATTGGATGCTGCAACCGCCGATTTGAACAAAATGAAGGAAGAAGCCCGCAAGCAAGGACTGAAAGTTACCGAGTAAAGGAACCGATTTGCATCATCCGGCCCTGCCTTTGAGCAGGGCCTTTTGTTTTCCGGAATAATTCCTGGGCCTGAGGATGGCGATGACGATTAAGCTCAATCGCGTGCCGAATGTCGCTTCTCTGGCGGAGCGTAATGGGCGGCGATCTCAGCGGCAGTAATGACGATCCTGGAATTTGCCTTGATGGTTTGTGCGATCTCCTCGTCGCTGCGCCCCTGGTTCCTCAAAGTCTCCACTTCATCGTTTATCATCCCAACAAAAGCCTGGATGGGGAACGTTTCAGCTCCAAGACCTGCCAGTTCACGAAGGGCTTTTTGAGCGCGAATAGCTTCTTCGAGAGGAAAGGTTTTCCCTTGCTGGTCGTCGCCCATCTGGTCCTCCTGGAATTCATATTTCGTAGCGCGATCGATTTAAAATCGCGGTCCGAACGCGCGCCTTGTTACTGTTGCGCTGGCTGCGATTCCCCGGAGCCGGAGGACGAGATGCTGCTTTCCCTGATCTCCGTTTCCGAAGTTGGCTGAAGCACGACCCCGTCGAAGACGGTCGAGGCGACGAGGCGTCCTCTTTCGTCCAATAAGGAGCGCAGGAGCCATCCGGTTTCATAATGGCGCCAGCTATGTCCGGAATCCCTGCTCTCGAAGATTTGCGTGGAATGCAATCCGGTCACCAGCATGCGGTTTCCCTCCGGATCGTAGGTGCAGGAGGCAAGATCGACCACCGGCAAATTGGCGATGCGCTCCCAGCTTTCACCTCCATCGGAGCTGCGATAAGCGCCTTCGCGGGAGGCAAACCATATTGCGTTGTCGGGCGCGGAGCACAGGCCCACGATGCTGGTCACCATCTGCGGTACTGTTCCGGCATACCACGAATGGCCGCCATCCACTGAAGCGACAATGGCATTGCGGCCCGCCGCAACCATCAGATTGGGCCGCAGCAGAAGCGCGAGAAAAGCCTGGTTTCCAAGCACCGGACCGCCCTCCCAGGTGCGTCCCTGATTGGCGCTCCTGTAAATGCCGGCGGAGGTGGCCGCAACCCATGTATGGGCCAGGATTTTTATGTCGGCAACCCGCGCATCCAGTTTGCCGCGAACCAGCGCTTTGCGGGTCAGAGCTTTATGTTTTCTGGTTTTCTTCCGGACCGTGACCATCTTTTCCGTCACAGTCTGATCGGAGGGGACCCATTCCGCAGTGGCCGCGCGCGGTCCCTGTTTTTTGGAATTCCCGTTTTCCGCGGCAGCGCGGTCTTCCTCGTCACGATGGATGAAGATGCCGTGGTTGGTCCCGGCCAGCAGGGTCCCATTCTCGTCCTGCGCCAGAGCGAATACATCGCGACCGCCCAATCCATTGCTGAGCTGCTTCCAATGATGGCCGGCATCGGTTGTCTTGAAAACCCCGCCATATTCCTTGTCGTTGATGACGCCCGCGTAAAGGATATTGCTGTCGCGATGATCGGCAATCAGCGCCGCTACCTGACGATGGGCGAATCCTTCGTTCGAGTCGGAGAAAACCAATCCCGCATTGTTGCTGGCTTCCACTCCGCTGCGATCGGTGGCAAGCAGTACGCGACGCGGATTTCGCGGATCAACCATCACGTCATTGACGATCACGTTGGCCGGAGTCAGGTGCTTCCAGCTCCTGCCCGCATCCACCGTCTTCCATAATCCTTCGGTGGTGCCGGCATAGACGACGTTCGCATCCTGCGGGTCCTGTTGCAGCACGCGGGTGCGCCGCGCGGAGAATGGAATGCCCTGGGTCTTATGGAAGAGCGCACCATAATTTTCGCTCTTGTAGATGCCGGAGCAGGCGCTCAAATAAATCGTGCTGGGAGTATTCGGGTCGACAATGATGGAGAAGACATCGGAATCGTCGATGATGCCGTCCTTCATACGCTTCCAGGTGCGCCCGCCATCGGTGGTCTTCCAGGGCAGGTGCCAGGTGCCCGCATAAATGATGTTGGGATCTTTCGGGTCCACGGCCAGCGATTCGATGTTCTTGATCTCGGCCTGCTCCTGGGGCGAGATACGCTCCCAGGTATCGCCGCCGTCGCGGCTGCGGAAGATGCCGTCCAGCGCCCCGGCCACCAGCAACTTGGGGTCCGAGGGAGCAAGGGCAAGCGCGCGAATGGATTTGCCCTCCATGGATTTCAGGGATTCCCAGCTCTTTCCGCCATCGGCGCTGCGAAACAGCCCGCCGCCCTGGCTTTCCACCGTCCAGGCAGCGACATAAATTACGCCGGATTGCTCCGGAGAGTAGACGATATTATCGATGACGAAATCGTTGCCCTTCCCGATGCGGGCCATGCGCGCCCAGCTATTGCCGTTATCGGTCGAGAGATAAATCTGCCCGGTGCTGGTGCCCAGCAGAATGCGATCGGGATTGGCGGGATCGTAGGCGAGGCTGCGCACATCTCCGCCGTCGGGCCCCACGGGCATCCACTGGACTTGAGAAAAAGCGCTGGCTGCGCACAAAACACAAAACAAAATCAGGAATTTCAGGTTGCGTCCCATAGGCTGGATTGGTTCCACTCTGTTCAGACCTCTACTTGGCAATCTTGAATCATTGGATGCATCGTGCACACCGGGTTAGATGGCCAGCGGACAGAAAGTGATCGCCATCCTCTCTTTGCATTATCGGTTATATTCCACAAATCAGAAAAAAAGGCCGGTTGAACTTTTTGGTTCAACCGGCCCGTTATTTATTTAGCTCTTGCTTATGGAGTGGTTTTCCGTTTGGTGGTCGCGCGCCGCGCTTTCCGCTTTGCCGGCACGGGATGATCGGGAATCGGCTTTTGCTTGTTCTCATCCACCACTGTGCCCGGGCCATTGTAAGTGGCGCCGGCAGGGACAATCCACATCTCCGCGGTCTTGCCGCCGGTACCACCGGAACGGACTTCGATGCGGGCGGGATCGATGCCCTTGTCATTGGTGAGATAGAACTTCGTATCCACTGCGCGTTCCGCCGAGAGGCTTGCGCGGCGAGACTCGGCAGGGACCGAAGGATCGGTATTGCCAACGATCACCAGCTTGGAGTCGGGTTCGCGCTGCATGCGCAGAGCAACGTCATCCAGGACGGCCTTGGCCGTGTTATCCACGCGCCACGGCTTCTTCGTGTCAGGGAACTCGATCTGGTTGATCTTGCTCGCCTGTGCCGGCGGTGGCGGCGGTGGCGGCGGCGCCTCCACAGTCACGCTGGCATCGCTGGATGCGCTCAGGCCACGATCGTCGGTGGCGGTCCCGGTCACGGTAATCGTGCCCGGCTGCGCATTTTGCGTATTCAGCGTTGCTGTGGGTCCGTTGCCGCTCACTTCTCCAGCGCTGGACTTATAGGAATAGGTGATGTTGCGGTTATCCGGGCTGGAGCCCTGGCAGGTGACGGTGACCGTGTCGCCTGGTTTTACCGTGGTGGGGTTGGCCGCACAACTGATGGTTGGCGCGCGCGGCTGTTTCACGGTGAAGGCGGCGGTGCAGTCGGCCATTCCTTTTTTGCCGTCGGTTACATGGCCGCTTACAGTGTAGGAGCCTCCGCTCAGACCGTTGGTATCCACCTGAGTCGTGGAGGAATTGCCGCCTACCTTTCCTCCGGTGCTGGTCCAGGAATAGGTCAAGGTGCGCTTCGGGTTAAAGTTCTGCGCATTGGCGGTCACAGTGATTGGCTCGCCGGCAAATACGTCGGTCGGGCTCGCCGTGCAGGACATGGCTGGCGGCGGCGGTGGCGGACCAATGCTGCCAATCTTAAATACCAGGCCACCGCTGAGCTTCACTCCTTGTGAATTCAAACGCCGCGTGGCCAGGGGGAAATAGCTTTGATGGGCGTATTCGTACTCCGCTTCAAAGATGCGGATGTTGAAGTGTCTGGTCGCTTGCAGGTCGAAGCCGCCTCCACCTACAAAGCCAAAACCCAGGCGCGATGGATATCCGAAGTTAGGCGTCAGGCGGTTCACGCCAAAGGTCGCCAACCCAAAGGGGCTCAGGCCCTGCAACGGGACGCGAATCGTTGGGCCAAAAGTTGCAGTGGTAATGTCCGCATTCGGGCCAAAATGATTTCCAGATTCAAGCGCAAATCCGAAATAGCGGTTTACCCAATAGCTGCCGGCAACCGTGAAACCCTGCGTAATGGACTTGATCTTTACGCCGTTTAAAGTCGCACCCGGATTGAGCCATGAATAACCGGCAAAAATATCGGCGCGCGAGGGCTGTTCTTCAGTCGGATATGCGCTTCCGGCGCTCGGGGCTGAAGGCGGGGTGGTTGTAGTCGTCTGCGGCGCTGTTGGCGTCGTCCCTTGCTGAGTATCGGTGCTGGGTGCCAGCGGTGTAGTCGTCGTAGTCCCCTGCGGCGGCGTGGTCGTCGTGGTCCCCTGCTGAGTATCAGGGTTGGAAGCCGGCGGCGTAGTCGTCGTGGTTCCCTGCGGCGCTGTTGTCGTCGTCCCCTGCTGAGTATCAGGGCTGGAAGCCGGCGGCGTAGTCGTCGTAGTCCCCTGCGGCGCTGTTGTCGGGGTGCTTTGCGGTTGACCACTGGTACTGCTCGACTGATCAGTGGCCGACTGATCGGATGTTGTAGTGGAACTCTGTGAAGAGGATGGTTGGCCACTTTGCGGCGTAGTTTGCTGCGCGGAGGCTCCGGTGTAAACCAAGCCTAACGCCAAGGCCACCGGAAGCATACGGGTCAGAAAACCTGAAGAGCGAGCTGACATGCTAATTTCCTCCAGATACTTTTAAAAAAATGGAACGGCAAGATTGCAGGTAAGACAATAACCCTAAAGACCAGACAAATGCCTGGTCAAACAACCCAAGGATTGTACAATACGCGCTATGCCATTGAAAAGCAAAGCTGTTATTACTTTGTTCCAGGCAAGAGCAGCTTCTCCGAATTCAGTTAGTATCGGATTTTCGCCTTAGAGTTGCACATCTTTTGCAGCTAAGCCCAATTTTTGTGGGATTTATTATGGGTGCGAGGCCGAGGCATAAGAAAACCTGCGCTTGAAAATAAATCTAGAAAATAAAAAAGCGGCCCGAACAGGCCGCCTTTATTCTTGTGAAAATTTTTTTATTCCAGATTCAAGGCGCGCTTGAATGATCCCTTCTCATTCTGGATCTTTTCCTGGAGCAGCGTGATCGCATAAATCAATTGCTCGGGACGAGGCGGGCAGCCTGGAACATAAATATCGACTGGAATTACCTGATTCACTCCCTGTACCAGGGCATAGTTATTGAATACCCCGCCGGAGGTCGCGCAGGCGCCCATGGAGATCACCCATTTGGGCTCCGGCATCTGCTCGTAAAGACGGCGGATCACCGGGGCCATTTTCTGCGAGACGCGGCCCGCAATAATCATCAGATCGGATTGGCGTGGCGAGGGACGAAACACCTCTGCGCCAAAGCGCGCGATGTCGAAGCGCGAAGCCCCCATGGCCATCATTTCAATTGCGCAGCAGGCCAGGCCGAAGGTCATGGGCCAGATGGAGTTCTTGCGAAACCAGTTCACCGCCTTGTCCAGAGAGGTGAGCAGAATGCCCTCCGGCGGCTCTTCCCCGAAGGTCACCTCGCGCACCCGCGCCAGGTTGTGCTCGCTGCCGACCAGGTTCAGAAACCGTCTTGCTCCGCCTGAATTTTCTGTAGGTTCAAACATGTCTTTATTTTAATCCCTTCCCGCAATTGGATGCCACAGCCGGGCAGAAAGCCCTTTCTTAAGGATGCAATACCACCTTGCCGAATTGCTCTCCTCTTTCCAAACGCTCATGGGCCTGGCGCGCTTCTGAAAGAGGGAAACTCTCATCCACTACCGCCTTCAACTTGCCGCTGAAGACATGTTGAAGGACCTCGTGCAGTTCGCCCATGGTCCCCATATAGGAGCCCAGAAAAGAAAGCTGCCGGGCAAATAGCACTCGAAGATCGAATTTCGCATCGGCCCCGCTGGTTGCGCCGCAGGTGACCAGCGTTCCACCCGGACGCAGGGAGCGCACGCTTTGTTCCCATGTCGCCTGCCCCACGTGTTCGAAGACGATGTCCACGCCAACCTTGGCGGTGATTCTTCTTACCTCGTCGGCGATGTTTTGCAGATAATGATGGACCAGGTGGTCGGCCCCCAGTTCCCTGCAGCGTGTGAGCTTGTCTTCATTTCCGGCGGTGGCGATCACGGTCGCTCCCAGCATTTTTGCAACCTGGATGGCGGCCGAGCCCACGCCGGAGCTGCCGCCCAGGACCAGGATGGTCTGCCCCGCGCGTATATGAGCGCGCCCCACCAGCATCTGCCATGCGGTTAGAAAAACCAATGGGACGCTGGCGGCCTCGGTATAGCCCAAATGGTCCGGGACGGGAATCACATTGGCGCGAGAGACGGCAATCAACTCGCAATTGCCTCCATCCACCAGATTGCCTAATGCGGTAAATTGACGGCACATATTCTGCCGGCCCGCTACGCACTCCGGGCAGTGGCCGCAATAGGACATAGGGGCGAGCAGCACGCGCTGCCCTTTTTTCAGGTCGGTGATGTACGAGCCGACCTGCTCGATATCGCCGGAGACATCGCTGCCATTGATGTGCGGCAGTTGGACTCCGGGCAGTCCCTTTCGCACCCACAGGTCGAGATGATTCAGGGCGCATGCCTTCACCCGGACAAGCACCTGGTCCTCGCGCAGCTTCGGATCAGGCACGTCCTCGTACCTCAATACCTCGGGACCCCCGAATTCATGAAAACGGACTGCCTTCATGGTTACCAGCCAAGCAGATAGGCAAAGATGAGCGGCGCAACAATGGTCGCATCCGATTCCACAATGTATTTAGGAGTGTCCACGCCGAGCTTGCCCCAGGTGATCTTTTCATTGGGGACCGCGCCCGAATAAGAGCCGTAGCTGGTGGTGGAA
>CAYTQA010000157.1:0-7576 GCA_964439495.1 uncultured Terriglobales bacterium
GAGGTTTTCGAGAAGGGCGCTTAGTTCCTGTTTGCCTTCATGGCTGGTAAGCAGGCGGTAATAGCTGTAAAAGCTATCGATGCCGCAAGCCTTCAACCTGCGCTGCAACCGGTCCTGCAGGAAATGCACTCGTCTTTCGTCGAAGTACATTCCGCATTCCTGGTACACAAGCGTTTGCAGTAATTTCAGTTCTGGTTCGCTGATTGCGATGCTAACACCGGATGTAGCCATGGATTCTCACGTGTGATCGGGCTTTGAAGGCCATTCAGCACAAGTACGGCCTTCATCGCTGTTTGACGAACTGGTTTACGACGACCGGCGCTTTGGAGTACGGCTTCCCAATCAACCGGAGCTCAATTTCCGAATGTCACGCGGAAGCCGCGGCAGAATCCGCGGCGGCATCCGCCGTAAGTTCTTCAATGCGGCGCAGCTCCCCTTTCTGTAAAACCTTGGCCAGATCGATCAGGATGATGAGCCGTCCGCCCAGCTTGCCCACGCCGTGGACATAATGGACTTCATCGGTCTCGAATACGGCGGGAGGAGCGTCCACATCGGTGGCGGGAATCTTCAGCACCTCGGATGCGGAATCCACGATCAACCCGACCACTTTGTTCTCCACTTCCGCGACTAAAATCCTGTTTTTTCTATGCGGCTTGATCTCTGTCTCGCCAAAACGCTTGCGCAAATCCACGATGGAGATAATTTTGCCGCGCAGATTGATCACGCCCTCCACGTAGTCCGGAGCGTCCGGAACCGCCGTGATTTCCGGCATGCGCACGATTTCGTGGACCAGATGGATCGGCACGCCGAACGTCTCACGTCCGATGCGAAACCCCACAAGATGAAGGTCTTTTGTCATGAGACTGCGCTCCATTAGCTGTGTGCCGCCGCCGTGGCGAGCCGGCTTCCCGACGAACGGCCGGACTCAGGCTCCGGAAGGTGTCCTTTATGCGCGTTGAGCGTCTCCAGAATGAACCGGTCCATGGATTCCAGAAGATTGCGGGCCATCTTGGACATCTGTTCCGCTGACGCCGCCAGCTCCGTCGATCCGGAGGTCGAGCGCTGAATCAGTTCACGCATTTTTTCCATGGAACGGACCACGGCGTCGGCGCCGGAGGCCTGCTCCTCGACCGAAGAGTTGATCTCGTGCGTGATTTCGTTCAGGCGGGTCGTGGCCTTTGCAATTTGCGAGGAGCCGTGTGACTGCTCGCTGGTTGCAGCCCCGATTTCCTGGGCGAACTTGTAGACCTCAGTCACTACGTTGGAGATCTTCTTCAGGGCCGCGCTTAGGTCGGAGCCCAGGTTGAGGCCGTCATTCACGATGGTCGTGCTCTTCTCCATGTTCTCCACGGCCTTGCGCGCTTCCTTCTGAATACTCTGGATCAGCTCGGAAATTTCACGCGTGGATTGCGCCGACTTTTCCGCCAGCTTGCGGACTTCATCGGCCACTACGGCGAATCCCAGGCCATGTTCTCCGGCGCGGGCCGCTTCGATGGCGGCATTCAGCGCGAGCAGGTTGGTCTGTTCCGCAAGATCGTCAATCACCTCTATGATCTTGCCGATATCGTCGGCGCGCTGGCCCAATTCCCCGATAATGCCCGAGGAAGACTGGATGGATACGTTAATGCGGTTCAACCCGTCCGTGGCCTTTTCCATGGTGGAGATGCCGCTGTGGACCTCTTCACGAGAGCGCTGCGAAATATCAAGCAGTACTTTTGCCGTGTCGGCCACGCGCTGAATGGAGGCCACCATCTGATCGATGGAGGCGGAGGTCTCGCTCACGCTCGAGGCTTGGGTTTGGGTATTCTTCACCATGTTCTGAACGTTAATGCTCATCTCGTGCATGGTGCTGGTGACTTCATCGATGGCTGCGGCGGATTGCACGTTGATCTTCGCGGATTCGTCGGAAGCGCTGGCCACCTGGTTCGAGCCGCTCGCGACCTGGGACGCTCCATCCCGCACATTGCGCACCAGCGAGCGCAATCCATGGGTCATCTCCATGAAAGCGTTGGCGAGGGTATCGCGCCGGGACCGCGGCTGCACCTGAACGGTGAGATCGCCGCCGGCGATGGCCTCTGAAACGGCGGCCATCTCCTTGAGATATACCACCATATTGTTGAAGGTCCGTGCGAGTTCGCCCAGCTCATCATTTCGGTCGATATCCACCGTCTGGTCGAGATCTCCGGAATCGCCGATCTCGCGCGTGACCCCGATCAGGGCCTTGAGAGGCTCCGTGATGGACTTGCTGGTGAAGAATGCAAGGACGGCCCCGGCCGCGAGGGCCAGAATGGCGAAAAGCGCAGAGACGATTGTGGTTATTTTGCTGGCGGAGTCATCGCTACTCTGCTGTTCGACTAACTGGTTGGCAGTGGCCTGCTCCGCGCGCAACAGGGGCTCGGTGGAGCGCTTCAACCATTCCGCTGGGTTTTGCTGCAAATAAAAAATCTGCAGCTCGGCCACCGTCGCGTTGCCGGAATCCACCTGTTTTCTTTTCTGGATGAGAGGCAGGGCAAAATTCGCGTGCCAATCCTGTTCCACTTGAAAGACGCGTTCCAGCGCGGTGCGCTCTTCCGGAGACGCCTTCTTTTCCGCGTCCTCCACGATATTTGAGAGGGTGAGGACGCCAGTCTGCAGTTGCTCCGCCTCGCTGCTGTCTCCGCTCAACAGATAGTTGCTTAGATAGAGGCGGTTCTCCATCAGATGAAAGCGGATGTTGGAAGTGGCCTCCATGAGCTCGATGGAGTGCTCAGTGTTTTTTCGTGCCGTGTGTTCACGCCCCAGGGCGACAAAATTGACGATCACCACCAGCACTACAAGGATGATCATCCCACCGAAACCGTAATAGAGTTTTCTTCCGATCGTCATTGTTATTCAGCCTTAAATGTAATCACTGCAAATTTCGTCCATTGCCGCCGGTGGACCTGCACCCACCAGCCCGGATTGTCCTTAAACAGGCGCCAGAATCAGCACAACAAACAATGAGACTTAACCTTGGACACAGCGGTTTCTGGCAAGAGTTCAGCTTTCTATATGCAAAGGAAATGCCAGTGCGAATCAGAACCCATCAGTGAGCAGTCCCAAACCTTGTAAGTAGATGAAAAAGGGGTACTTATCTTTTATGACTTCCAGGGCCGCCCGGTCCGGAACGGGGACTTTATGAGTGATAAACGTCTCAATCAGCGCAAGACACGACCCACTTCGTCTCAGCGTGAGATGGCGTTACCGTCTCATTACCTTCGAGTGGTGGCGTTCCTGATTTTGGATTGACTCAGAATGAGACAGACGATAATTTTCGCTTCCAGAAGCTCGAAATTGAGACATCGATGAGGATGGGCCCGCCGCCCAAAGGATGGAATGAGTAGCACGTCTCTTCAATTGAAAGGCGAAATGCGGCAATCGCCGTTTGCGCTCGAGCACGGCGCGGAAGGCCTGCTGTCTTTCAGTCTTGAGCTCTCCTCCGCTCAGAGTCTGGCCCAGCTTTCGCGAATTATTACGGCCCGCCTGGCGGAACGATTCGAAGCGCAAGCCGCCGTTCTGGCCCTGGCCCGCGGGGACCAGATGCGCGTAATCCATCTTCATAGTGAGAGGGCCGCAATCGGCACAAGCGCCTTTCGCATGACCCTGCAAACCGGACTCTCAGCCACTTTCCATTCCGGTACCGACCGGATTGCAATAGTTGCGGCCTCAGCAATATTAGGAGGTGGGTTGGCAACAACTGCAGGCTGGGAGGAAATTCTCATTGCGAAGCTGACGGGAGCCGGGGGAGACCTTCTGGGAGTCATCGCTCTTGCGGACCCTAAAAAGAAAGCCTCTCCCGATCGCGCCTTTCTTCTCCAGGCATGTAATCACGTCTCCATCGCGCTTGAGAATTTACGCCAGATCGTGCAAATCACGCAGGCCAGCAGACAATGGGCGGAGATTTTCGATGCCATCTCCGATTTCCTTCTGGTCCACGACGAGCGATACAGGGTCGTACGCGTGAATCGTACCCTGGCGGAATCCAGAAAGAGGCATCCTGCCGAGTTAGTGGGCCACTCCGTCTCCGATATTTTCCCGGACCGCAATGCTGGTCTCAAGTGCCCCTTTTGCCTTCCCGCGGACCAGTCCGCGGCGCGCGGAGAATTCCTCGATCCTCGCACCAACAGGACGTATCTGCTCTCCAGCTCTCCTCTCGCCGGCATCGGAGAAGAGGGCCGGCAAACCATTCATATCTTGAAAGATGTCACCGAGCATCGCCAGGCGGAGCGGCTCTATCATGAGCTTTTCGATAACCTTCAGGAAGGAGCATATTTTTCCACTCCGGAAGGCCGCTTCCTTGAGGTCAATCAGGCGCTGGTCCGGATGCTCGGTTATGGAAGCAAGGAAGAGTTGCTCACCATCGATATTCCCAGCCGGATTTATGTTTCTCCGGACCACAAGGAAATCCTCCGGCAGGCGCTCTCCAGCCGCGGTTCCATGAAGACCAAGGAAGTAGTGCTGCGCCGCAAGGACAACTCCCTGGTACATGCATTGGAGACGGGTTTCGCCGTCCATGATGAGCGCGGAAACATCCGCCAGCTCCGCGGAGTGGTCCTGGATATAACCGAGATCAAGCGCGTGCAGGCGCAATTGAAGCGCGAGCGCGATTTCAATACTCAGATTCTGAACCATACCCAGAGCATGATCATGGTGGTGGATACCGCAGGCCTGGTAAGTTACGCCAATAGAAAATGCTTTGAAGTAGGCGCCAGGACCGGCAATGGAGAGCTGGTAGGGAACCGGCTCGATGGCATTGTCGCTTCCACGCACCGCCGGACCCTTCAGAACGCATTTGAAAATACATTGCAAGGCCATCAGACCAATAACCTGGAACTACCGTTGGTCCGCGACCGCGAGCTGCTGGGGACCTTCTCGGCCAATCTCAGCCCCATGCGCGACGAGAATGGGAACGTGCACAGCATTGTCGTGGTCATGACCGACATCACTGATATGGCCATGTTGCAGGCCAAACTGGTCCATGCGGAAAAAATGTCGGCAGTAGGGCAGATGGTCTCCGGGGTCGCCCATGAGGTCAATAATCCATTGGCCGCCATTGTCGGATTTTCCGATCTGCTTCTGGAAAATCCGCAGTTGCCGGAATCCGTCCATGAAGATTTAAAGGTCATCATGCAGGAGGCGCAGCGCACCCGGGAGATCATCCAGAACTTATTGAGTTTTGCGCGGCAGAACCCGGTGCAACGGCAGACAGTGGACATCAACTCGGTCCTTCGCCGCACCCTCATGCTGCGGACCTACGATTTTGAAAATCGTGGGATTGAGTTGACGGAATCTTTCGATGACTCCCTGCCGCATGTGGAAGGCGATGCGCACCAGTTGCAACAGGTCTTTCTCAACCTTCTCAACAATGCGTATGACGCAATTTGTGAAAGCGGCCGGCGCGGAGCGCTGACTTTGCGGACCTTGCGCGTGAACGGCAGCGTGGAAATCAGCTTTCGCGACAATGGCCTCGGCATCACCAACATCGACCGGATTTTCGATCCCTTCTTCACGACGAAAGAGGTCGGCAAAGGCACTGGCCTGGGGCTGAGCATCTGCTACGGAATCATGCGTGAGCATGGCGGGGAAATCAACTGCTTTAATAATCCGGATGGTCCCGGAGCGACTTTCCTCCTGAGGCTTCCCATTCCTGCCGGAGCCCGTGCGATGGCGGCTGGAGCGGGCCAATGAATAGGACTCCCGGAAATGCTGCTCCTGCCTCCTGCTCGAATGCAGAGAAAGGTGATTCCCCCATATTGATTATCGAAGATGAGCCTTCCGTGATGGCCTTTCTCAAATCGGCGCTGGAGAGAAATGGATACAAAACCGTTTGTATCAAGTCCGCGCGCGAGGGGTTAATGCTGCTTGCGGAGAAAAACTTCCAGGGAATCATTTCCGATATGCGCACTCCCGGAGGAGTGAGCGGGGCGGACGTCCACAAATGGCTGCTGTCTAATCGGCCTGAGCTGGCGCAACGCATCCTGTTCATCACCGGCGATACCGTCAATCCGGAGACGATTGCAACCCTCAGAAAAACCGGCGTCCCTTACATGGAAAAGCCCTTTCGAGTTTCGCAATTGCTCACCATGCTTACCAATATTTTAGGAAATGCATCCCTATGAGCCAGCCCCGCTTACGTTTTCTTGTCGTTGACGACCATCAGAGCATACGAAAGCTCTGCACAACCGTCGGCAATTCCATCGGCTTTGAATGCTCGGAAGCCGAGAGCGCCGAAGGTGCGCTGGCGCGCCTCGAAGCGGAGTCCCCGGACATCGTCCTTGCCGATTTAATGATGGCCAATATGTCCGGGCTGGAGTTTTTGCAGGAGGTCAAGCGCATTCTTCCACGCGCCGAAATTGCCATCATGACCGGCCATGGTTCGATCGAGACCGCGGTCCAGGCGATGAAGATGGGGGCCTACGATTACATCACCAAGCCCTTCCGGATTGAGGAGATGAAGCTGCTCCTTCAGCGCATGGAAGAGAAAATCCGGCTGATGACCGAAAACCAGTTCCTGCGGGAATGTGTGAATACGGAGATGGAACTGAATGGCATCATCGGGTCTTCGGCCAAGATCCAGGACGTGCTCCGGGTGGTCGCTCGACTGCAAGACACGCGCACACCCGTGCTCATTACCGGAGAGAGCGGTACCGGCAAGGAGCTGGTGGCCCGGGCGATTCATTATCGCGGGACTTTTTCCAAACTCCCCTTTGTGGCGGTGGATTGCGGTTCGCTGGTGCCCACGCTGATTGAAAGCGAACTCTTTGGCTATGAAAAAGGCGCCTTCACCGGAGCGGTAAAGAATAAAGAAGGCCTCTTTCAAAGCGCCCAGGGGGGCACCATCTTTCTGGATGAGATTGGGGAGCTTCCGCTTGAGCTGCAGGCGAAACTTCTGCGCGTCTTGCAGGAAAAAGAGGTGCGTCCAGTCGGCAGCAATGAAAAGGTAAAGGTGGATGTGAGGATCATCGCCGCTACCAACCGTGATTTGGAGGCGGCCTATAAAGAAGGGAAGTTTCGCAAGGACCTCTTCTTCCGCCTCAACGTTGTCGCAATCCATTTGCCGGCATTGCGCGAGCGCCGGTCCGATATTCCGACCCTGGTCCATTATTTTCTGGACCAGTTCGTGAAGAACAAGAGCACTCAAATCACGCAGGCGGCCATGAATGCATTGCTCGAATACGACTGGCCGGGCAATGTCCGCGAACTGGAAAATTGCATTGAAAGGGCGGTCGCGCTGGGGAACCAGAACATGATCGATCTTCAGGACCTGCCTCCCGCGATTCAACAATACGCAATCCAGGCCCCGGATTTGGCCACCCCCCGGGAGCCAATCTCCGCGCACGATCTTGAGCAACTTGAACGCTTGACCATCCAGCGGGTGTTTGAAGAGACCAATGGAGATAAAGGACTGACCGGCCGCATGTTGGGAATCAGCCGCGCCACGCTGTATCGCAAATTGAAACGTTACAACATTGGGCAGCGACCGAAGGTGGCGTCCGCATCCGCCACCGTCTCATGAGACGGTCTGCGCATGGGGTGAGACAGCGCGTTTCAACCTGAG
>CAYTQA010000158.1:0-7544 GCA_964439495.1 uncultured Terriglobales bacterium
CGGTCGTCCGCATTGACCACCCAATCGCCATCGAACCAGACCACATCAGGATCGTACTTGTCGATGAACTCGATGGCCTCCGGGTTTATGTAGTCGTTATAGAAGTTCCGAACGGGGATTTTCCCCGAGATCATGCCGTCGAATTCCTTTGCCGAATACGGAACTTCTTCGACTTTGAATCTCGGGTTCGTGTCCCACTCCCGCACGGCGAGCTTTCCGTCCTGCTGGATAATGGGGTATTCCCACTCGTCAAGCGAGAAGTAGAAACCGAACTTCAGGCCATCTTTCCGGCATGCATCGACCAGCGGCTGGATGAGGTCGCGCTTCGGCCCCATCTCGGCCGCGTTGCGGAAGGTATAGCTCGACTTCCACAGAGCAAATCCATCGTGGTGCTTGGCGAACGGGATAACGTATTTCATCCCAGCCGCTTTCGCAACGTCCGCGATCTGCTCCGGATTGTATTCGGAAGCCGTAAAAAGCGGTATGAAATCGTCGCGCTTAAAATCCGAACCCCAGGCTTTGTTGTGGTAATCCTTCGTGTCCCCGTAAATCATTCGCCACAGGTACCAATCCGGATATCCCGTCGGAGCGTACGCCGGCACGGAGTAAAGGCCCCAATCGATGAACATGCCTAACTTCGCGTCCTCGAACCACTCGGGGAGCTTGTGGCTGTCGAGCGAAACCCACGTAGGCTTGTATAGTCCCTTTGCGTTCACTTGCTCGGCACGCCGCATTTGCGCACGCGCGCGTTTCATCTCGTCGGCGGAGAATTTTGCCTGTAACTCTTCCGTGGAATAGCGGAAATGGAATGGCTGGAAGTTCGCGGGACGCTTCGGTTGCGGACGTAACCGCGTTCCCGCAGTGGGTGTAGCCTTCGATGGCCCGGCGGCAATCTTTACCCAATCCACTTTGACCGAAGCGGGACCGCCAGAGTTGTCGAAATTGTGCGCATACATCACAGCGATGTATGGACCCTTCTTGAACTCGTCCAGCTTATAGGGGCTGCCGGGCATTTCAGTGTACTGGTCTTCCAACTTCTCCTTATAATAGGCATGCAGCTCGGCGGTGGCAGCGACAAATTGGGTTTTCAGGATACCCGTCGGCTGGTCGTAAGGGACCTGGGTGGTGACTTTAGCCTGAGAGTTGCCGATCACCTGAAACTGAAGGTATTGCTTGCCGCCTGCCGACCAGCGCCCAATATCGACCGCGTTTCCCGGTGCCGCCTGCACTTCAACGATGAAGCGGCTATTTGGATTAGCAACGAAGTCGTCGAATTTCACCTCGGTCGTAAGATCGCCGGACTGGTCCCCCAGTACATAGACAATCTGTGTGGTTTGTTCTTCTCCGGGCTTCTGATCCTGATGGCGATTAATAAGTTGAAGTTCCCCGTTGGCAATATCGCTGCCGGAAACGCCATGAGATGAGGTCCATCGTCCCGGCTGACCATCGGTGGTGAAGTCATCACAGGCAAGGACTCTCTCGGTCTTGCCGTCGACGGCAACTGCCTGCTGATCGGAACAAACGCTGGGTGCGGTCTTCGCGTTTTGCGCGAATGCCGCGGGAATCGAAATTAGACTGCCGCTGGTGAGTAGTAGTGCGAGATGAAATCCGAACTGGCGCTTGCTCATTCGTATACGCATAGTATTCCTTCGTGCTTGAGACGTCTCAAATTCAACGAGTAAATATACGCGCAAGTGTCATAGCCTGTCAAGGCATTTTGTTGGGAGTCATGCGCCCGCCCGCTAAGAATGGCCACTGGGAATATTTCCTGCTTGGACCGACGGTTCAGGAAGATGGGATTGGATCCTGGCCGGGCGGTCTGGCATAACACCTAGGTGGCGGAGGAATCTCGCGAATCCCATCCTGAACACCTGCTCAGCAGTCATTCCACTACCTGAAATGGCTCTTTTTCAAGTGAGCGGAATCAGGAGAACTCGACGACTCGCGCACCACCAGCGTGGCAGGCAATCGGACCTTCTGGCACGGGCCCTCACGTCCTTTGCCGATACGTTCCAGAAGGACCTCCACGGCACGATGTCCGATTTCGAATGTGGGCTGGAGAACCGAGGTGATGGAAGGACTAAAAAAGTCATCGCTTGCCAGCTCATCAAACGTGACGAATGCGATGTCCCTGGGTGTCCTGAGACCGGCGGCATATATGCTTCTTAATGCCTCAATCCCAGTTACTCCATTGGTGGCAAATAGCGCGGAGGGCCGTCCGGAAGGCTTGAGCAGTCCCCTGTGACAAATTCTGGCAATTTCCTTTCCATCAAAACCGCCCTCCCATATGAGCCCGTCCTGAATGGAAACTCCGCTTTTTTGCAACGCTTTGCGATATCCACGAAGACGCTCCTGCTCATTTTTCAAACTGAGAGGACCGGTAAGGATAGCAATCTGTGTATGTCCTCTGGCCAAGAGGTGGGAAACTGCCATTTCGGCCGCATTACGATCGTCGACCGAGACGGAATCCACCTCGATGCCATCGGGCAAACGGTCCACACACACCACGGGCGGACCGGAGGCGAGCAGGGGCGCGCTTTCCGCAGCCTTATGGGCCCGGGCCGCAACCAGCAGAATGCCTTCGACCCGCTGCGCCCGAAGCAGAGCCATCATGTCAGCCTCTCGCGCATGATTGTTCTCGGAATCGAGGACAATGAGAAAATAGCCTCGTTCTCGAGCAGCCGATTCAGCGCCACGGACGAGCTTGGGAAAAAACGGCACGGTGATGTCCGGGACGACCATGCCCAGCGCATGTGTCCGATTCGTTCTCAAACTGCGGGCGATGAGATTGGGATGGTAATCCAGCTCTCGGATCGCATCCAGGACCTTTTGCCGGGAGCGTTCACTCACGCGAGTCGAACCGCTTATCACGTTGGACACAGTTCCCGCGGAAACGCCTGCCAGTTTAGCCAATTCCTTCTGCGTCGGCATAAATTGATAATTTACTACTGCATACCCATCTTGGGAGATGAATTACGGCGACAATCTGGTCGTGTCCTAATTTGTCCTGCTCATCCTAAAGGCAAACTTAAAGACAAATTAGGACACTACCGACAATCTTAACTGCTTGACAGCGGCGCAATTCAGGTCGTACACTGCCGTAGATTGAGACGACTCAATCATTCATATTAACATGGCCCGCGATTCCCGTGATTGCCAAGGGATGCAGGCAGAATATAAAGAGGTGGTTGTGCAATGAAGCAAACAGTGGGTTCCACGCACGCGTCCGATCGTCTTTCGTGTTCCGAAGCGATAGCCGCTGGTGAAGGAATCCTGAGATTAGAACCGTGTTGGGTCCCCCGCTCCTTCATGGTGCCAGGAGGACGCCTAAGGCTCCATCCAGACGATTTATATGCTCTCGGATCACACCGGGGAGGGATTAACGAACGTTGGTTTTCGTCCACGACACATGCTTCAAATGGTCCAGGAACCCCGGAGAATGAAGGGCTCAGCTATGTGCGATTCGGAGAACAAAGGTTCTCGCTGCGGACGGCGGTCGAGGAGGTCGGGGACGAGTTGCTCGGACCCGCCGTCATGGAACGAGAAGGCGGCTGGAATGTCCTGTGCAAGTTTTTCGACAACCTCGGACCGATCCCCCATCATATGCACCAGAACGATGAATTCGCGGCGAGGGTCGGCCAGAAGGGAAAACCCGAGGCCTATTATTTTCCTCCTCAATATAACGTAAGGGAAAATAACTTCCCTTATACCTTCATGGGGCTGGAGCCGGGGACGACCCGGGATGACGTACGGCACTGTCTTGAAGCATGGCAACGCGGAGATAATGGCATACTTTCTCATTCAAAAGCCTATCGGTTACAGCCGGGTACCGGCTGGCGAGTCAATCCCGGCGTTCTGCATGCTCCCGGTTCGTTAGTGACTTACGAGCCGCAGGTCAATAGTGATGTGTTTGCCATGTTTCAATCGATGGTTGAAGGTCGGCCCGTTCCTCGTGAACTGCTTGTGAAGGATGTTCCTGAAGATCACCACAACGATCTCGATTACATTATTTCGATGCTGGACTGGGAGGCCAACGTCGATCCTGAATTTGGCAAGCATAATCGCGTGTTGCCCGTGCCCGTAAACTCGCTAGAGCAGATGCGCGAGGATGGATATGAGGAGCGGTGGGTCACGTATCATACACCTCATTATTCGGCCAAAGAACTCACGGTCCTTCCCGGCAGGACTGTAACGATTAAGGACAGCGCTGCTTATGGGTTGATTCTGACGCAGGGGCATGGAACGGTTGGCCGCTTTCCGGTCGAAACCCCATCTCTTATCCGTTTTGGAGAAATGACCCAGGATGAACTTTTCGTGACGTTCAATGCTGCTCGCGAAGGGGTCCGAATCGAAAATCCGAGCGACACCGAGTCATTAGTGATGCTGAAGCATTTCGGTCCCGGCAATCCAGATGCTGTCGGGGTCGGGACTAGGTAGATAGCTGTGCTGAAGGGACCAGGATTTACGCGACCCGTCTCTGTCCCTTATTCAAGGAGATGAAAGGATATCCCGTGGAATTCCGGAACCGCGAGGCCCTCCAATTAGAAAACGAGGCAATACGCGTAACTGTTCTCAAGGGTGGGGGGCACATTGCCGAAATTCTGCATAAAAAAACAGGCGTAAACCCGCTTTGGGTCCCGCCCTGGCCATCTATAGAGCCCTCCGACTACGACCCGACATTGCACCCGCAGTATGGACTCAACCGGGGGAGCAGGTTGTTGTCTGGAATCATGGGCCACAATCTCTGTCTCGACCTTTTCGGTCCCCCATCCACGGAAGAATGGGACCTCGGGATCGGCTTACACGGCGAAGCTCCGATCAGCCGTTATGAAGCCGAAATCCGTGGCATGGAGATGCACCTCCATGCCACACTCGCTCTTTCGAAGCTGCGAGTCAGCCGCATTCTCACTCTCGGCGATGACGGAATCTCCGTGAGGCTTCGCGAGTCGCTGGAGAATCTGTCTTCCACCGCACGGGCCATCGGATGGACCCAGCATGTAACTTTGGGACCACCATTTCTGGAGGCCGGCAGCACCCAATTGGGAGTTTACTCCGAACGTTCCCGCGTATTCGAAGCCGTGGAATTTGAAGCTGGCGGGCTAGTCCTGGGTGCCGATTTCGAATGGCCCCACGCGCCTTCGCACACCCATGGAACGTCCGACATGCGATGCTTTGCTCATGGTTCCCGCTCTTCGAGCTTCACAACCCACTTAATGCGCCGCGATCAGGATCGAGCATTTTTTTTCGCCTACTCGCCTTCCTTCCACGTGCTGTTTGGATATGAATGGGACGCGAAGGACTTCCCCTGGCTGGGAATATGGGAGGAGAACAAATCCCGGCTGAGCATGCCCTGGCGGGGAGAGACCGTGGCATGTGGAATGGAATTCGGCGTATCCCCCTTTCCCGAATCCAGGGAACAAATGGTCGAGCGCGAGTCGCTCTTCGGGGTTCCAACATTCCGGTGGTTGAAAGCTCGAGAGCGAGTCAGTGTGGAGTATTCAGCGTTTATTCGGCACGCCGACGGGATTCCGGGGGCGGTCGCACCACGATTTGAGCGGTAACGAAAATGCCAGTGCTATTGGAAGCAATTGGGATTCGAAAGTCCTACGGCGGCGTACGGGCCCTGGCGGGCGTATCGCTGGATTTGAAAGCCGGCGAGGTGCATGCCTTGGTCGGCGAAAACGGCGCGGGTAAATCAACATTAATCAAGGCACTCACGGGCGCGGTCCAGCCAGACGAGGGTGAGATACGGCTGGGAGGTCAACGCATCGAGCACAACAGTCCCGCCAAGTCGCGGGAATTGGGCATCGCCGTCATCTATCAACAACCCGCCTTGTTTCCTGATCTGAGCATCGCCGAGAACATCGCGATCGCGAATGGTGGCAACAGGCTTTGGCGCAAAGTCGATTGGAAGGCGCGACGGAGGCATGCGGCATGCATGCTGGAACAGATCGGAGCGGATTTATCGCCGGATGCGTTGGTGGCCTCGCTGACAATGCCCGAACAGCAGCTGGTAGAAATCGCTAAGGCATTGGACGCGAACGCATCCGTATTGATCATGGATGAACCGACTGCCTCGTTGGGCGAACGCGACGCCGAGAACTTGCTTCGTATCGTTCTTGAGCTGCGTGGCCGGGGGACCGCCATTCTGTATATTTCACACCGGTTGGAAGAATTATTTCAAATTGCCGACCGTGTCACTGTGCTCCGCGACGGCAGCAGCATCGGAACATGCGAAATGGCTGGGGTTACGACTCCCGAGCTGATTCGAATGATGGTGGGGCGAGAATTGGAACATCTTTTCCCGAAGCACGAAATCAGCCTTGGGGGGATAGCGCTGGAATTGCGAGATGTCGGCTGCAAGAAGCTGAATGTGAAGAACGTCAGCTTAACCATTCGGCACGGCGAGATCCTGGGTCTGGCAGGGCTCGTTGGCTCGGGAAGGACCCAGCTCGCCGAGGCTTTGTTTGGCCTGACCGATATCTCGGAAGGTAGCATCTATATCGAGGGCCAGGCTATCAAGATTGGTTCTCCTGCTGACGCCTTGCGAGCAGGGCTGGCCTACGTGCCCGAGGACCGTCGCCGCCACGGCGTAATTCTGGAAATGCCGATTTCGATGAATACCACCTTGGCCAGCCTCGGCCAGGTCTCCCGGAACGGATTCATACAAAAGCCGATTGAGCACGATGCTGCGCAAGAGTTTTATACGCGCCTTCAGGTGAAGGCCCCATCCATCGACACGCTCGCTAAAAATTTGTCAGGCGGAAATCAGCAGAAAATCGCGCTCGCCCGCTGGTTGATGACGAAACCGAAGGTCCTGATTCTCGACGAGCCAACCCAGGGTATCGATGTCCATGCAAAAACCGAAATATACCGCCTGATCGGCGAGCTTGCCCAGAGCGGGCTGGCAATTCTCCTTATTTCGTCCGATATGCTGGAGATTCTTGCTTTAAGCGACCGCATTGGCGTAATGGCAAAAGGCGAGTTAGTCGGGATCTTGGACGCGAAACATACCAGCCCCTATGAAGTGCTTGGATTGGCCTTGGGACACAAAAACGTGGCGCCCGGAGGACAAAATTGAAATTGCCCTTGCGCCGGGAATCGGCAAGTCTCATCACCCTTGCTGGCCTTTACGCGTATCTGGTCTACGCCGCGCCCCGATTCTATAGCGCGGAGAATCTCCGCGATCTGGCGCTCACGAATGTTTCGGTTTTACTTGTCGCAATGGGCATGACACTGGTCATCATCGTTGCGCAGATTGACATCTCCGTGGGGGCGCTCTTCGCGGTTTGCAGCATAGTTTGCGGGATATCCGCGAAAGCAGGAGTACCCATAATATTGTTGCCGGTGGTCGCGCTCCTGGCCGGCTCTCTACTTGGGGCTTTCAATGGAGTCATGGTCGCGTGGGTGGAAGCCCCATCGATTGTGGCCACGCTCGCAACCATGGTGGCCTGGCGCGAAGGATTGCTGTGGGTCACGGGCGGAGCATGGATTGGAAATTTGCCGCAGACGTTTCAATGGTTTGGCCTTGGACAGCGGGCTGG
>CAYTQA010000159.1:0-7534 GCA_964439495.1 uncultured Terriglobales bacterium
CGCTATTGTTATACAAAGAAGGGTCTTTCAGCAGGAGCCCGGCGCTGCCCTGTCCCGCCTCCATGCGCGCGCTGATCGCCTCCAGCTTGGTGACGGTAAGATCGATCTTGCGGGCAAATTCTTCATCCTTGGCGAGCTTGCCCAGTGTCCCCTTGCCGGAGTTGATGTCATCCATCAGGCGGTTCGCCTTGGCGATGGTTTGGGTGGTGTTATCGTAAAGGGCGGGGTCTTTCACAAACTTGCCCAGCGAGCCCTGGCCGCGATTGACCTGATCGACGATGGAATTCAGCTTGTCGACCGACGCGTTGAGCTTGTCATACATTTCATTGCTGGTGACCAGCTTGCCCAGGCTTCCCTGGCCCTCGGCAAGGGTATTGATCAGCTTCTGCATCTGCGCCAGGGTCTGGTTGGCGCGATTAAAGAGAGAGGGATCGTAAATCAACTTTCCAAAAGACCCCTGGGCATTCTGAATGTTCCCGACGATATCGTTCAGCCGCCCGAGAATTACGTTCATATTCTGCAGCGTGGTCTGGCTGGACTTGATTACATCCTGGATGTCGGGAGACTCGGTGGTCTTCAGTTCGGCGCCATCTTTCAGGCGTTTTCCGGAGGCGTGAGAGCTATCAATGTCCACGTAGGTAGCGCCGAGCACGCCGGCGGTGGAGAGGGTAGCCGTCGAGTCCTCATAGAGATCGTCCACATATCGCGTGCTCAGCTTCATTGTCACTTCCACCGGAGTGAGCCGCCGGCTGGAATTGATGTGGATGGTCTTTACATTCCCAATGTCCACGCCCTGCAGGCGCACCGGCGCGCCAACGGTCAATCCGCTGGAGTTCTCGAAATAAACCCTTACGGTGATCTTGTGGGAGAAGAAGCCGCCAGTCCCGCCCATCAGAAAGACCAGCACCAGCAGCGTGATGCTGGCAATAAGGACGGTAATACCGACGCGAAGCTGTGACCACTTCACCTGCTGCTGACTAGGCAACTCTCCTCCGGTGCATCTTCTGTATGTTTGCCCCAGACCAACCACGAACTCTGCCGTCCATACCCGGTAAAGGCATCTGGAGCTTCGCGGAGGTTAGCATAAATAATATACGCGAGAGCACCAGTAAGGTGCAGGAAAGGGCATAGGGCATGGCCAATGCCCAAAAAGGCCTTTCATGGATGGGGGCGCGTATCCCCAAACTCGGCCAGGATGTGTTGTTCGACCTGGCGGCTCCCCTCATAAATACAATGGATCAGCCGCATCTGCCGGTTGCGCCGCATGGCCAGGGCGGAGGCCACCTCGAAGTCGGTGAAGGCCGCGATCATCTCCCAGCGCGCGCCCTTGCCCTCCGGCAAAATCCATACCTCGTACTGCTCCCAACGAGCCATCTTTCTCCACCGGGACCGCCGGAAACAATATTAGATGCATGCTGCTGATCCTGCACGAACAATCAGGCAAGGCCGAGATCAGAATTTCACCACAACAGACACAGCGCCCCAGAGAAGAAAATGAACAGCTGAAAATCAGCAATCTGTAACTGGGAGAGCCTTGATTAATTAAGTGTTGGGATGTAACTGAGTCACTAATCGTTCTTTTCCTCTGTGACTCTTATCTCCGCGTAAATAAAATCGACCGGGAAGCGGATCAGGATTTGCCGTCGCCCATCGCCGCCCGTAATGCTGCGCCAATGGCAGTCTCGGGTTGGCGCGTCTGCGGCCTGGGGTCTTCCGGCGCGTTGGCGGGCTCGGCGGTTGCGGGCTGCGGCTTCACCAGGAATTTTTGCGGGTTCAGCAGAGTGCGTCCGAGTGAGGCATTGTAGCTGGTCCATTCGGAATCCAGGCCGGCTTCGCGCTCGAAATGGGCACGCATGCTCTCCATCTTGGAATCGAGATCGTCCAGATAATGCAGCATGAGCGCCTCGGGAAACATGGGCAGTTTGGGAGAGCCGAACTCATATTGCCCGTGATGGCTGATGATGAGGTGCTCGATCAGCACCTTCATCTCCTCCGGAAAGCCGGGCACCAGCGCAACCTTGTTGTGCAGCATCTCCAGCTCAATAATCATGTGGCCCAGCAATTGACCACGGGTGGTATAGGAAAAAGAGCGGGAATAGGAGAGCTCGTAGATCTTGCCGATATCGTGCAGGAAGGCCCCGGTAAGCAGCAGGTCGCGATTCAGTTGCGGATAGTTGCGCACCGCCAGATCGCAGAGCGAAAGCAGCGAGACCACATGATCGAGCAGTCCGCCGATGAAGGCATGATGCAGGGTCTTGGCCGCCGGGGCGGTGCGATAGGCCTGGATGATCTCCGGATCGGCCATGAAGGCCTCGAGCAATGCCTTCAGATGCGGGTCCTGAAAGCTGGAGACGAAGCCGGCGACCTTGGCCCACAATTCGTCTATGTCCTTGGTCGTCTTGGGCAGGTAGTCGGAATAGTCAACCTCATCTTCCGACATCCGCCTTACCTTGTGGATGGTGAGCTGAAAACGTCCGTTGTACTTGTTCACCAAGCCGCGAATCTTGACGATGTCGTCCTGCTCCACCGAACTGATGGCTTCGGTGACGTTGTCCCACATCTTGGCTTCGATCTGCCCGGTGCGGTCGCAAAGGGTCAAGGCCAGGAAAGGTTCGCCCGTCTTCTTAGGCTTTACCTGCTTGGATGAGACGATGAAGGACGAGGTGATGTTCTGGTTTTCGTGGTTGGCAGCGTCTTTTACGTAAAAGTCCTTCATGAAGCAGGTCCCAATAGGTGGTTGAGAGGTGAAACTATCACGATTTCAGGAAGAACACCATAAGGGAATCGCCGTGAGGCAATGGTCAACCTTGCTGGACCGCTCAAGCCTGGAATGCCAGACACGCATGCGATGCAGGCATCTTCTCCGACCGCTCCTTCGGCTGAACGGAAAGCAGCCTGCGCCGATGCCTACATCAATCCCATTTTCTTTCTCTTCTTTTCCTTCTTTGCGCTTGCCGTGATGGCGTCGGTCCCGGTGGTGAGTATCGGCTTGGTCTGGTTCGGGCTGGCGCCGGTATCGACAAATCCCGGCTTCACGTCCACATAAGCCTCTTCCCGCAACCTGGTGAGGTAAACCCGCAGTGCCGGCTGGAGCTTCTGGTAATAAATCTGCTCCTGGATCTGGTTCTGGACCTCGGCCAAAGGAGGGATGCCAGCGGTATGGTGCTCCGCGACCTTCAGAATGAGGAAGCCTTGTTTGGTGCGGATTACGTCAGAGATGTCGCCGGGCTTCATGGCAAAAGTCTGATCTTCCAGCTCCTTGGCCAGTTCACCGCGCTTGAAGTAGCCCAAGTCTCCACCCTGAGCGGCGGTCTCTCCATTGGAGGACTTTTTCGCAACGTCTTCGAATTTCTGGCCGGCGCGGAGGTCCTTGAGCAACTGGCTCGCCTTCTCCTGAGCGGCCTTTAGACTGGCGTCGTCCGCGGCAGGATCGGCTGATGCCGATTGCGGGACGGCAACCAGAATCTCCGAAAGCCTTATTGCCTCAGGCTGCTGGAGCTCGGATTTGTGTTTGTTGTAGAAGTACTGCGTCTCCTGCTGGGTGATCTTGATGGAGCCGCCAACCTCCCGGCTGATGACCTCCTGAGTAATGATGCCGTTGCGGATATTTTGCTTAAAGTCCTCGAAAGAGACGCCCTGCTGCTGCGCCGCCTTCTCCAGGTCTTCCATGGAGCCCAGATTCATCTGCTTGCGCATCTCGTCCAGGCGCTTCACCAGCTCCGTATCGCCGGTAATGCCAAGCTGCTTGCCTTTGTCGAGCAGAAGGTCCTGATCGATCAGGTCGCGTAAGGTGCTGCTCGCGCGTTCCTTATATCTAGGGTCGGTTTCGGAGACATTCTGCTGCTTCATCTCATTGAGCGTCTGCTCTTTGGCCTTATTGAGGTCAGTTCGGGTAATAATCTGGTCATTGACGCGCGCGATAATGTCCTCGATCACGGAGCTGTCCGCCAAAACAACCTGGCTGAGCAGGAGCGCGGAAACCAAGACAAAAAGCTTTCTCATGGAACACCAAACCAATGAAATTGTGAGTTTTCTAAGTGTAACGCCTTTACATCTGGAAGGATAGCGGCTTCTGGAGGAGCATTGCCTTAATCCCAAAGGACCAGTGCCGATCCGACGGATTATCTTCGGTTCAGCTCTCTCCCAATCGAATCCAGAACGCCGTTGATGAATTGGACGGATTCCATCCCGGAGTATTTACGGGCAATCTCCAGGGCCTCATTGATCACAATCGCCTTCGGGGTTTTGGGAAAGCCGAGAAATTCGGCTACACCGGCCCGCAGGACGTTGCGGTCCACCGCCGCCATACGGTCCATCCGCCAGTGCTCCGCGTGCCGGGTAATGAGCTCATCGATCTCGCCGGCCTGGTCCTCGGCAAATCGAAAGATGTCATTGGCAAAGCCGCGCGTCTCCTCGTCCACATTGGAGCGTTCCGCCCAAAAGGTGGTGCGGACATGGGCGGAATCCTGCTTGCCCATATCGGACTGAAAGAGCATCTGCAATGCCAGCTCCCGCGCTTTTCGCCGTTTTCCTGATTTAATCGCCATTGGGTCTTTAGAAGATACAGCCTTCCTGAATAGCTTTTCGCACGCTTACATGGATTTTAATGAGTTTTGCTCTTCTGATTGTATGCCGGAATCAGCGGTCCCATCGCTCAATCGAAAATTTCCCGCATGGAGTATCAAATCGCGCCGCTACTTTTTGGGAGCGCTGGTCTTGATCTTTCTTTGCAGGGAGGCCATCTCCACTGCGGAAATGGCCGCTTCAAAGCCTTTATTGCCTGCCTTCAGACCGGCGCGGTCAATGGCCTGCTCCAGGTTCTCGCAGGTGAGCACGCCATAGCTGTGCGGGATGCCGGTATCCTGCGCAGACTGGCCGATCCCCCGCGTACATTCCGTGGCGATGTGCTCGTAATGGGTGGTCTCGCCGCGGATCAGGCACCCCAGGGTGACGATCGCATCCACGGCCTTGCTCTCCGCCAGGGTACGCGCCGCGGAGGGGATTTCAAAGGCCCCGGGAACGCGTACCACTTTGATGTCCTTGGCGGCCGCGCCGGCCCGGCGCAGGGCGTCGAGCGCGCCCTGAAGCAGCCGCTCGGTGATGAATGAATTCCAGCGGCTTACCACGATGCCGAAGCGCATCCCGGTGGCGATCATCTCGCCCTTGAAGGCCTTCGGTTCGCTTTTCGCGGGATCGTGGAAGGCCCAGAAACCGATGCGCAGATTCGGAGCGGCATCCACGGAAAAAAGGCGCGACTCCCAATGTGTGTCCTTGATCTCGCCGGTGCCATCGGGAAAATATGTGCGCGCAAACTGCCGGGCTGAATCGAGGTCCGTGACTTCCACCAGAATGTCCGGCTCGGCGGGAGCGCGGCCCTCAATGATTTCGAGGTTCCCGACCGGGGCGAGATGCGGCGCGCCACGGCTATGTTCATCATTCCAACCCGCGCCGGATTCAAAGCCCAGGGCGCTGAAAAAAGCGGCCAGCTTGCGAAATTCTTCAGTGGAGCGGGCCTGGCGGAAGACGGTAAGGGATTTAATCATCGCTTCATCGTCCCTGGAAATTGGCCGCGCGTTTTTCCAGGAAGGCAGACGTTCCCTCGCGCTTATCTTCGGTGGCGCAGCAGACGGAGAACAATGTGGCTTCCAGGAAGAGGCCTTCTTCCTGGGTCATCTCCATCCCATGGTTTACCGCTTCCATGCAGTATTGAATTGCGAGCGGCGCATTTTTAATGATCATCTGCGCGATCGCTTCGGCGCGCGGCAGCAGATCGGCGGCGGGGACAACCTCATTGACCAGCCCGATGCGATGGGCCTCCCGCGCGCTGATGATCTCTCCGCTGAGCAGGAGCTGCATGGCGATGCCCTTGCCCACCAGCCGCGGCAGACGCTGCGTGCCGCCGTATCCCGGAATGATGCCGAGCTTCACCTCGGGCTGGCCCAGCTTCCCATTCTCGCTGGCCAGACGCATGGTGCAGGCCAAGGCGATCTCGCATCCGCCACCCAGCGCGAAGCCGTTGATGCAGGCAATCACCGGCTTGCCCAGGTTCTCGATCAGGTTGAGCACGTTTTGTCCCTTGTGGGTGTACTCCTTGGCCTCAATGGGATTATTTTTCTGGAGCTCATTGATATCGGCCCCGGCCACAAACGACTTCTCCCCCGCGCCGGTCAGGAGCACGACCCGGACTTCCTGAGCGTGCTTCACCTGATGGAAGGCCTGCCGCAACTCTTCCATGGTCTGCATGTTGAGCGCATTGAGCACCTTGGGGCGGTCAATGGTCACATAAGCAATTTTGTTTTTGATCTCGAGACGAATATTTTCAAAGGTGGCCATCTTGCGCCCTCTGCATTAGTTTAACCGCTGATCTGGAACCCGCCATAAGGCCTGGAATTGAATGCTGCGATTTTTCCGCGTGGTCCCACTCAGAATTTTCCCGGCACGGGGTTATTGCGGTCGCTCCAATCGTAAAAACCCTTGCCGGTCTTCTGTCCGTACCAGCCCGCCAGCACCAGCCTTTTGAGCAGTGGCGGAGCGGCAAAGCGGCGCTCCTTGAATTCGTCATACATCACATGCGTGATGTAGTAGGTGGTATCGAGGCCCACGAAATCGAGCAGCGTAAATGGTCCCATGGGATATCCGCAGCCCAGCTTCATGGCATTATCGATGTCCTGAATGGAGCTTACTCCTTCTTCATAGGCGCGAATGGCGTCGAGCAGATAGGGCACCAGCAGGCGGTTGACGATGAAGCCGCTCTTGTCCGAGGTGCGCACCGGGACTTTGCCCAGCTTCTTGCCGAACTCAACCGCCGTGTCCATCACCGCTTCGGCGGTAGCGATGGTGCGCACCACCTCTACCAGCTTCATCAGTGGCACGGGATTGAAAAAATGCAGGCCAATGAAGCGCTCCGGGCGCTTGGTCGAGGACATTAACTCCGTCACCGAGATGGAAGAGGTGTTGGTGGCGAAGATGGCCCCGCTCTTCACGATGCCATCCAGCGCCGAGTACATCTTTTTCTTTTCCTCAATGTTCTCAATGATGGCTTCGACGACGATGTCGCAATCGGCCAGCTCTTGTTTCTCCTGCGTGCCGCACAGGCGGCGCAGGGCTTGCTCCTTATGCTCGGCGGTAATGCCGCCCTTCTCCGGCCCGCGCTCCACGAATTTGTTCAGCGATTTATCGATGATGCTGAAGCCGCGATCGAGCGCCTTCTGGTCGGCCTCAAGCACCACCACGTCATAACCGGCCTGAGCGGAGACTTGCGCGATTCCCGACCCCATCAGCCCGCAGCCGAGCACGCCAACTTTTTTGATTTCCATGCGCTTCCTCTTTTACGGTTAGAAAAATATCTTCGCCAGAGGCGCTGGGCCGCGTTTGAATCCGGCTTTCCTGGGCCGCACGGTCAGTGAAACGATTCCACAATCACCGCAATCCCCTGGCCACCGCCAATGCACGCAGTCGCCAGCCCATACCTGCCTTTGCGGCGCGGCAGTTCATGCAAAAGGGTAATCACCAATCTGGTCCCGGTCGCGCCCAG
>CAYTQA010000160.1:0-2655 GCA_964439495.1 uncultured Terriglobales bacterium
TCGCGGCCCCGGCAATGAAACATGAGCGAATTCATCCAGCGACAAGGACCTTTCAGGGCATCCGAATTTTCGTAAACCGCGAATTGGAGGACCTCGACGCGCTGCTGGCGGCGGCGTCCCGGGTCCTGAAGAAGTCAGGGCGGCTGGTGGTAATCAGCTTTCATTCGCTGGAAGACCGGCGGGTGAAGGATGCGCTCCGCGAGGGCGCCCAGAAAAAGATCTACAAGCTGCTGACCAAAAAGCCGGTCACGGCAGGGGACGAGGAGATTGATCGCAATCCGCGGGCCCGCAGCGCTAAATTGCGCGCGGCGGAAAAATTATAGGCCCGCGAAAAGCTCTGCCGGGAGGAAGGCGGGCAGGGCGAAAACAAGGTTACCGGAGCGGCATCGTCCTACCAGTAATACTAGGGCGAAATAAAAACAGCATACCTTCCAAAATCAGCGATGCTGCTCCGGTTGACGATTTTAATTGTCGTACTGGTGAACTCAAGGGACGGTTGGGAATTAAGCGGTAGAGGAGGCAGTAATGTATCGAGGAACATTGATTGAAGAGCTGATCGAAAGCGTGGAGCGCGCAGAGGTCTACGCCAATTTCGAGACCAGCTTTATTTTCGGCGCGGCCCTTGAGCAGCGGACTATTCCCGCCAACCTGACAATGCGGTTCAACCAGGAGTTTCGAGTCGAGGTAGCGTAATGGCAACCGGAGCGATTGACCGATACAGCATGTGGGTCCCGGTGTCGCGCGAGCAGGCGCTGGCGGGGAGCAGGCAAGGGGCCGCATCGTATCCGGAGCGGCGCAGAAAGACCAGTTGGGGCGGAGTCACCCCGGAGATCTACTTTGACAAGCGGATCGACAATTCGCGCCTGGTGCGAATTTCGGACGCGAACCGTTCGCGCGAGATTGCGATGTTCGCGGCCTCCGTTTGCATGCTGTTTGTATTGACGATGGTGTATGCGTGGCAGCACTTCAGCGCGATCGAGTATGGATACAAGATCGAGGCGCAACGCGCCCAGCGCGAGAGCCTGATTGAGGAAAACCGGGCCCTGCGCCTGGAAGAGGCCTCCCTGCGCGATCCGGAGAGGATCGACATGCTGGCGCGCAAAATGGGACTGCAGGCGCCGCAGGCCGGCCAGGTAATGCACATGGAAGCCACGCCCGATCCGTCCGGGCCGGTGATGGCGAAAGCTTCCGTGATTTCCGGGCTGGCGTCCGCGAATTGAAGATAGCGGCAGGGAAGTGAAAACAATTTTACGCCGGTACATTTGCAAAGCCGGCAAGGATGGTGGCCCGGAAAAACAGCCTACGGCCACCATATATTTTTAAAGACCTCCTGTTCAGGCACCCATGGCATCCCAAAATTCTCGAACTGGTCCGCGGGCAAGACTTACTTTCCTCGCGGCTTTTATTTTTGTATGGGTTCTGGCGATCGCGTTGCGCCTGGTTTGGCTTCAGGTGGTCCGGTATGGAGATTTCAATCAGCGTGCCGCAAGGCAGCAACAGCGCAGCATTGAAGTAGCGCCCGCTCGGGGGATCATTTACGACCGCAGCGGCCATGAATTGGCCATGACGGTTGCGGAAGATTCGGTGTTCGCCGTCCCTTCTGAAATTCCAGATCCGGCCACCACGGCATCGCTGCTGGGCAAGATCCTCAAGACCGATCCCAATGAATTGCTGGAGCGCATGTCCGCTTCGCGTGCGTTTTGCTGGATCGCGCGCAAGCTCGATGGCGAGACCAGCCAGAGGATCCGCGCCCTGAACCTGCGCGGCATCTACTTCCAGAAAGAGCCCAAACGTTTTTATCCCAAGAAAGAGCTTGCCGCCCAGGTGCTGGGATACGTCGGCCTGGACGATGAGGGACTGGCGGGGCTGGAGCGCAGCTTTGAGCGCTCCATGCGCGGTCGCGAGGGCAAGATGCTGATTTCGATGGACGCCCGCCATCGCTGGTTCGGGCGCATCGAAAAGAACCCCGATCCGGGGCAGAACCTCGTACTCACCATCGACGAAAAAATCCAATACATCGCGGAGCGGGAGCTCGATGTGGCCATGCAGGAGACCCATGCCGAGGCCGGCACGGTGGTGATACAGAATCCCGCGACCGGCGAGATCCTGGCGCTGGCCAATCGCCCAACCTTCAATCCCAATGACCTGCGCGGGTCGGATGTAAAGTCGCTCAAAAACCGCTCCGTAAGCGACGTCTATGAGCCGGGCTCGACCTTCAAGATGGTGACCATTGCGGCGGCGCTGGAAGAGAAGATCACCAACCCCGACGAGGTGATCGATTGCCAGATGGGCTCGATCAATGTTGCCGGGAAGACCATTCACGACTGGCATCCCTTTGGAGCGTTGACGGTGAGTGGAATTCTCGCCAACTCGAGCGACGTGGGGGCGATCAAGCTGGGGATGCGCCTGGGCAATGACCGCATGTACCACTACATCCGCGCCTTCGGCTTCGGCTCGCAAACCGGGATCGAATTGCCGGGTGAGACCCGCGGCATTACTAAGCCGGTGAGCCGCTGGTCGAAGATCAGCATCGGCGCGATTTCAATGGGACAGGAGATCGGGGTCTCGCCGTTGCAACTGGTCTCCATGACCTCCACCATCGCCAACGACGGCATCTGGACGGCACCGCGCATCGTTGCGGGAGTGCTGCCTCCG
>CAYTQA010000160.1:2665-4919 GCA_964439495.1 uncultured Terriglobales bacterium
CAGGGCCCGCCCGCATTGCGGACGGCGGCATTCCATCCCGCGCAGCAGCATCGCGTGATCTCGTCGCTCACAGCGGCCCAGATGCGGCGGATGCTTGAAGGAGTGGTGCTCACCGGGACGGGAAAGAAGGCGATCCTTGATGGGTATAGCTCGGCGGGAAAAACCGGCACCGCGCAGAAGATCAATCCGGCGACCCATACTTATGACCGTATGAAGTACATTGCTTCCTTTTCCGGATTCGCTCCAGTGAATAATCCAGCGATCACGATGACGGTGATCATCGATTCGCCGGTGGGAAGACATCACGGAGGCGATGTGGCGGCGCCCATCTTTGGGCGCATCGCCCAGCAGGTGCTCGAATACATGAACGTGCCGCACGATGTCGAGGTGCATAGTCCGAAGCGGCAGTCGCTGCGCGCCTCAATCAAACCTGGAGAGACGGAGGAAGGATCGCCCGACCATCTTGGGGAAGAGCTTGCCGTCAATGAGGCGGAAGATGGTCAGACCGCATCTGCCCCGGCGACACCGGCAGCGGAACGCAAGCCGGTATTGCTGCCCGCCGCGCAGACCCTTCAGGCATCCGCGAATTCCCGCCCCGGACTCGGGAGCGAAGCTGCATCGCCGGAACCAGCGACTCCCGCCGCGCAGGCCTCCGATGTCCAAAGCGGCGCCGTAGTGCTCGAATTGGGCGCAAGCTCGGTGGTCCCATCATTTTTGGGAAAGCCGCTGCGCGAAGTTGTGGAAGAGGCGCAGCAGGATGGGATTGAAGTAGACGTTCTGGGGAGTGGAATCGCCCGCCAGCAAAATCCGCTGCCCGGGTCTCATTTAACTCCGGGTGGGCATGTCGCCGTCCATTTCAGCCGGTAGGTCAAGCACCTTCGATAAAGATTTCGCGTCCTGGTTAAGGTGCTCCGCTTACAGAATTCCTGCTGGTGGTTGGTTATAATCGCCGAACAATGAAATTCCGTGATCTCCTCCAGGGTGTAGAAGTTTCCTCCATTCGAGGGGACGCGGAAATTCTTGCGATCGAATACGATTCGCGCAAGCTCCGTCCCGGATCGCTGTTTATCGCAATCCATGGCGAGACGACCGATGGCAACCGGTACATCGATCAGGCATTGCAGCAGGGCGCGGTGGCCATCGTCTCCGACTCGCCCGCCGCGCTGGCGGAGAAACTCGGCGGCAATACGCGGTCCATTGCTTCGGCGGTGGCGACCCATGGCCGCAAGGCCATGGCTGGGACCAGCGCGAACTTTTATCATCACCCGGCGAGGAAGCTGAAGATCACCGGGGTGACAGGGACGAATGGGAAGACCACCACTACATTTCTGATTGAATCGCTGCTGCGCTCCAGCGGTCGGACCACCGCACTGATTGGCACGGTTGAATATCGCATTGCGTCGCGCGCCTTTCCTTCGCCGCATACCACGCCAGAATCGCTGGAGCTGAATAATTTTTTTGCCGAAGCCGTGGAAGCGGGGGCAACGGAAGCGGTGATGGAGGTTTCGTCTCATGCCCTGGCGCAGGGGCGGGTGTGGGGACTTCCTTACGATGTGGCTGTTTTTACCAATCTCACGCGCGATCACCTCGATTATCACAAGACGATGGAGAATTATTTTGCCGCCAAGCGCGAATTGTTCACCGGCTGCGGGGCGCCACCGCCGCGAGTGGCCATAGTCAATACCGATGAAGAGTACGGACGCAAGCTGGCAAAGGCCAGTCGCGCCGTCAACTCCGAGGTGATTGGCTATGGGATCCATGAACGCGCTGACTGCCAGGCGATTGACATCGAATATGCGCCTTCGGGCACGAGCTTCCGTTTGAAGTTCCGCGATGTGACGATTGCCTGCAATTCTTCTCTCGTGGGCGAAATCAACGTCTACAACCTGATGGCCGCGGCCATGGCCGCCTACGCGCGTGGTTGCAGCGTGGAACAGATAGAAGATGCGGTTACCAGGTTCGAGCGTGTTCCCGGACGTTTCGAACGGGTTGACGCCGGACAGCCCTTCACCGTGGTTGTGGACTACGCGCATACCGATGACGCGTTAAGAAATCTGGTCCGGATCAGCAGGCGCATATTGGATTCGAGCAAGGCCGCCGGGCGGATCATCACCTTGTTCGGTTGCGGAGGGGACCGTGACCGCACCAAGCGTCCGCTGATGGGCCGCGCGGCGGGAGAGGCGAGCGATTTTGTCGTGCTCACCTCCGACAACCCACGCAGCGAAGATCCGATGGCGATCATCCGGGAAGCGCA
>CAYTQA010000160.1:4929-7496 GCA_964439495.1 uncultured Terriglobales bacterium
GGTCTTGCGCAAACGCAGGCAAAATTCGTGATTGAGCCGGACCGCGCCAAGGCCATTGAAATCGCCATTGCGGAAGCGCGTCCCGGGGACATTGTGTTGCTCGCGGGCAAGGGCCACGAGAAAGAGCAGATCACGCGCGCCGGGAGCCTCCCTTTTGACGACGTGGAGGTGGCGCGGGCTGCACTCGTCCGGCTCGGTTATCAGGGTGTGGGCAATCGCAGGAATAAAGGAGTGCCGGTCGCATGAGGCTGCCGCTGTGGAGGATTCGAGAGCTGTTGAAGGGGCACGGCGATGTCAACGCCGAGGCATGGGCGGAGGGCTATTCCATCGACTCGCGCTCCATCCAGCGGGGTCAGCTCTTCTTCGCAGTCAAGGGCGAGCGCCTCGATGGGCACGATTACGTGGAAGCGGCGCTGGCGGCGGGAGCGGTTGCCGCAGTGGTCGCCAGGGACAGCGTGGGGCGATATGCAAACCAGGCAAAGCTGATTTCCGTCGAGGACACGCTGGCGGCCTTGCAGCAGTTAGGACACGCGGTCCGCATGCTCTGGGGGAAGAAGCTTATCGGGGTGACAGGTTCGGCGGGAAAAACCACCACCAAGGAGATTGTCGCCCAGGTGTTGGCGCGAAAGTTCCGCGTGTTCAAATCCGAAGGGAACCTCAACAATCATTTTGGACTGCCGCTCCAGTTGCTTAAACTCGAAGCAGAACATGAACTCGCAGTGATCGAGATGGGCATGTCCCATGCCGGGGAGATTGCGGCGCTCTGCCAGTTGGCGCGTCCGGACTGGGGCATCGTCACCAATGTGAACGCCGTTCATCTCGAAAATTTTTCTGATGGCATTGCCGGAGTGGCGCGCGCCAAGTATGAATTGATCGATGGGCTGTCGCCCACGGGCACGGCGATCCTGAATGCCGACGATCCTTATGTGTGCCAGTTTGGGCGGGATTTTGGCGGCACAGTCATCACCTATGGACTCCATGGAATTGCGGAGATCAAGGCTGAATCGATACAAGAGCTGGGGCCGATGGGGTCCAGCTTCCAGATTGTGGCGGGATCATGCCGCGAAGCGGTGACGCTCCCGCTGATGGGCATGCACAACATCTACAATGCACTGGCCGGCGCGGCCGCCGGTTTCGCTGCCGGGATTCTGCCCTCCGAGGTTGCGCTTGCGCTTTCTCAGGTGAAAGCGGCGGACAAACGCGGGCAGGTGTTGGAGCTGGCGGGCGCCACCATTATTAACGATTGCTACAATTCAAATCCAAAGGCATTGAATTCCATGGTGGATGCGCTGGCGGGCTTCAAGGCCGTGCGGAGGATCGTGGTAGCGGGAGAGATGCTGGAACTTGGCCCTGCCTCGGAGCAGTTGCATCGGGAATCTGGCCAGCATATCGCTCGCCGCGGGATCGATCTCCTGGTAGGAGTGCGCGGCCAGGCCAAAGCGCTGGTGCAGGGCGCGAAAGATGCCGGGATGAAGATGGCGAAATTCGTGAAATCGCCGGAAGAAGCCGCGGAGGTACTCGCCAGCGAATTGAAACCGGGAGATGCTGTGCTTTTCAAGGCTTCGCGCGGAGTGAAGCTGGAACGGGCCCTGGAAGCGCTCCAGCATAAATCTTTGGGGACCACCCACTAACTTTTCAAGCGGAGGAATTTTGCTTTACTGGCTGCTCTACCAGAAACTGTTCCCATACTTCTCGCCCTTTCGCATATTTCGCTATCTGACCTTCCGCACTGTTTTTGCCAGCCTGACCGCGCTGTTTATCGGTTTGATTGTCGGGCCCAGCGTGATCCGGCAACTGCGGGAATTCCAGATCGGGCAATATATCCGCGAGGAAGGGCCGGCGGCCCACCACAAAAAGGCCGGGACCCCGACCATGGGCGGCGTACTGATCACCATCGCGGTCCTGATCCCGACGCTCCTGTGGTCCGACCTGACGAACCGTTTTGTCTGGGTGGCCATTCTTTCCACGCTGGCGTTCGCGGCCATCGGCTTCACCGACGATTACCTGAAGATCGTGCACCATCGCAATCTTGGCCTTACCGGACGCAGCAAGCTGATGCTGCAAGTGCTGGTCAGCATCGGCGTGGCCGTTGTCCTGGTGCTGTTCCAGGCCAAGGGAGAATATTCCACCCGGCTGATTGTGCCATTTGCGAAGCGCTTTCATCCCGATCTGGCGATCACGGCGATGCAGCATCATCCGCATATGTGGTTGCTTTCCTTCCTGCCGTTTATCGCCTTTGTAAGCATCGTGATTGTCGGCTCCAGCAATGCGGTGAACCTTACGGACGGGCTGGACGGCCTGGCGATCGGCTGCACCATCATCGCCGCCGGGGCGCTGACCGTGCTTACGTATGTGAGCGGTCACTCCATTTTTGCCGGATATCTGGAGTTGCAGCGCATGCCGCAGGTCGCGGAGTTGACCATCTTTTGCGGCGCCATGGCGGGCGCCAGCATCGGCTTCCTCTGGTACAACGCCCATCCCGCCGAGATCTTCATGGGAGATGTGGGCTCGCTGGCCCTGGGCGGGGCGATCGGGACTGTGGCCGTCATTATCAAGCAGGAGCTGCT
>CAYTQA010000161.1:0-7492 GCA_964439495.1 uncultured Terriglobales bacterium
ATCCCTGGGTAAAATGGGGTACCGGTTTTGTGGACTTCGACAACGATGGCTGGCTGGACCTCTTTGTCGCCAACGGTCACGTTTATCCCCAGGTGGATTCGATTCAGGGCGGGGCAGGATACCGCCAGCCCGTGCAGGTTTTTCTGAACAAACATGACGGCACATTCGCGGACATCTCAGAGAGCTCCGGTGTGGCAGGCCTGCCTCTGCACTCCCGCCGCGGGGCCGCATTCGGCGACCTTAATAACGATGGACAGATCGACGTGGTCCTTCTCAACGTGGGAGATCCGCCTACGGTCCTGCTGAATACCACTCCTATTACCAATCATCGCGTGATGTTCAAGTTGATCGGCACTAAGAGCAACAGGGCAGCGATCGGCGCCCGCGTAACCGTGCGCTCCGGCGGAATGACCCAGTTCAATGAGGTCCGCGCCGGCGCCAGTTATCTTTCTCAGAACGATCTGCGTCTGCATTTTGGCTTGGCCGATTCCGCCAGGATTGACTCGGTGGAGATCGCATGGCCGAGCGGCAAGACCGAGTCATTGAAGGACGTTCCCGCCGACTTCATCTACACCTTGGTGGAGGGCGAAGGCGTCAAGGACAAAACGGCGTTGCCGCCCGTGGAAACATCCTCGGCGAAGCCTCCTCAACAGGCGCAGACCAACCTGCCGGCAGCCAAGAAGTAGACCCCTTGCTGAGTTTCCGCATAATGAAAACATAGCTCTTGGCTCTTGCCGGTCAATGACTCGCGCCCGGCAGGCGATTGATGAATGACCAGAATGCCCCCAGCCCGCGCAGGGCCTGGCTCAACTGGTCAAATTCCAGGGGCTTTACCACATAGCCATTGGCTCCCATCTCGGAGCAGATTTTAATGTCCTTGTTCTCGCTCGAACCGGTGAGCATGACGACGGGGATGTCCTTTAAGTCCGCCCTGGATTTGATGTACTTGAGGACCCCAAAGCCATCCACCCGTGGCATTTTAATGTCCAGCAGAACGATGGCGGGCAGGACCGGCTTCCGCAACATATGCGGCCCCTGGCGCTCGAAGAAGTCAATTACCTCCTGCCCATTCCGCAGGACAATGACTTCATTGACCAGGTTGTGGTTTTCGAAGGCAGCAAGGGCGAGTTCCACGTCTTGCACGTTGTCATCGACCAGGAGAATTGGAGGCGGCGCGATCATGAGCAGGTCTCGAGGAAGTATATAAATCTTAATGGAGAGACTGCGCAAGTCCAAGATGTTGCCGGGAGTTTATTTTGAAAGCGCCGCCAGGGTTTCGCGAAAAAGTTGATCGAATCCAACTTGCTGGCCCGCGGCTTCGCGCTCCTTGCGGGTGCGTTCCACGGCGCGCTCCACGGCGGCGCGCTGATATCCCAAGTTGACCAGGGCCGATAAGACGTCCTCTTCCACCGGACTGGCCGCTTTGGCCGGGACGGCTGCGGCGAGAAACTGGTCAAGCTTATCGCGCAGCTCAAGGACCATGCGTTCCGCCGTCTTCTTGCCAATGCCGGGAATACGCGTCAGCGCCGCCAGATCGTTGCCGCGAATGGCCGTCGCGATGGCCTGCGATGACATCCCGCTGAGCACGGTAATGGCCAGCTTGGGGCCGATCCCGCTGACGGAGATCAGCTTTTCGAAGAGGTGCTTCTCCTCGCGGCGCAGGAAACCGAAAAGCGCGATCGCATCCTCGCGGACATGAGTATGGATAAAGAGCGAGACCTCCACGCCCTCGCCAGGCAGCTCGGAAAAAGTGGAGACGCTGATGCTCACATCGTAGCCCACCCCTCCTGCTTCCAGGACGAGCTGGGTCGGATATTTGAAGAGAAGACGTCCACGAAGGTGCGCGATCATGCTGCTGGTGATTTTAATTCAGGCGCACGGAATCGAGGAGTAATAAGCTCAAGCCCCCGTGGCCCCTCGCGCGCGCCGTTTTCGAAATACCACGCGCAGCTCCTCTCTCCAGCGCTCGTCGATGCCGACCAGCTCCCATTCCAGCGAGGGTGGAAAATAACGGAGCACCGCATCCACCGCCGGATGCACGCGCAGCGCCGGCGCGACCAGGAACAATTGCGGGGGCGCTGAGGAAAGTGGAAGCGGCTTGCCCGATTCATCCAGAAAATACCCGAACGCCTGGAATTCCCCGCGCTCCTGATGCCATCGTACCCGAGCCCAATAGTCCAGGCCTTGCAGCGGGAGATGGATATCTTCATCCGCCTTCAGTTCGATGACCGCCAGCCTCCGCTCCTGGGTGACGGTGAGGACATCGATCATGGCACGGTCGGAGGCGGCGAAGGCCGGGACCTGGATGTAAACATGGCGATCGTCAAAACGCGAATCGAGTAGAGTGATTTCCCTGCGAACGGAGGATTCCAGCCAGCGCTCCGGGTACATTCTGCATAGAGGATCGCGCGGGTCTCCTCCTGGAATGCGCGCCGCGCGCAGACGCCGGACCAGCTCGGAAAAAAGTGGGAGCGAACCTTCATCGAGCACACGCTCATACGCGCCCGCTCCGAAGACGATCTCCTGGCGGGTTTGGAATGAGTCGCTGGCGATGGCATTGCGGGCCCGGGCAAATTCCAGGCCATGCAGACGGAAAGAGAGCTCCATGGACGAGAGCACAACCACTTCAGCCTCCGGCGCCTGGGCGACAATCTGTCCGATCTCCGACGCCCAGCGCAGGCGGGCGCTGCTTTCATCCATCTTGCGGACGAGGCGTGTGGCGATATTGCCGCCATCGCGCACATCAAAGTCATTGAGCAGCTCCTGTCGCTCATCCAATTCGTAAACATGGAATTCAGCCATGCTGTGCGAAAGATGCGCGACCCGGGAGCGAACAATGGCGGAGCTTTGCGGCGGCAGGAAGAGCTTGAGCCCTTTCACAACGCTGCGTCCCGCTTCGCGTTTGCGGCAGCCCTCCAGCCAGAGCAGGCCAAAGGTCAGGCTGGCATCGATGGCGGCCTGTGACTCCTGCGCGTTCAGGCCCAGCAGGGCAACGGCGCTGTTCCCCTTCCGCATAAGCCCGCGCGTATATACCGGGCCAAAGCTGCGCTCAAGGTCCATCGCCGAGCTGAGGTTCTCCGCCCGCCACTCAGGAAAATTGCGGGCCAGCATTCGCTCCAGCAGCCTCTGATATTGCGTTCGGGCCAGTTTGCGCGCGGTCGGGCTGCGCCGGTCGCGGTCCCGGCAAATCTCAAGCCTTTGCGGGCGGGTTTGCCCGAAGCGCTGCACCGTCAGGGAAAGCGAATTATTTTTATGCTCCGCATCCAGCACCCGGCGCACCAGATTTCGCTCGGAGGACCAGAGATGAAGCAGGCATCTTCCGCGTTCGCTGGAGACGGAATATCGCGCCTCTGCAAGATCGAAGAGGACCGCCCCATCCTCCACCACCACCGCATTGCGGGAGTCGGCAAGAAATTCGAGGAGATCTCGTTCCAGAGCGGCGGAATCCATATCGCGACCGAGGATATCATTTGCCCTATCCAGAACAGAGCATAAAAGAGGAGTCCGCCTAACCGCTCTCCTACTGCCTTTCCGCCAGCTTTGCCCTGCGGGTGATTGGGTGAAATAATGGTTTATAGCCCAACCTGCTTCCCGGGATGGGGCTGGAGCATCTATATAGCGGCTTATTTATGGACCATCGCGAATTTTTCTTTCAGAAACTCGGTATTCTTCCCCGCGATCTGGAGCGCTATCTGGGTGAAGCGCTCTCCGCCGGGGGCGATTATGCCGACCTTTATTTTGAATACCTGACCTCCAGCTCCCTGAGCATGGACGAATCCCTGATCAAGTCCGCCAGCCAGGGCATCTCCGCCGGATGCGGGGTGCGAGTGGTTTCAGGGGAGCGCACCGGGTATGCATATACCGACGATCTGGCGCCGGAAAAGATCATCCGCGCGGCCCGGACCGCGGCCCTCATCGCCAGTGGTCCGGCGAAACAGCCGATCCAGAGCCTGAAGGAGTGGAACCAGGGCCGCAATCTATATCCCATTGCCGCGCCTGCGGTGGATGCGGACGTCGCCGCCAAGCTGGACTTAATCAGCCGCGCCGACCGTACCACTCGCGCCTATGATCCACGGATCGTCCAGGTGCGGGTCGGCTATGCCGATGAGCTGCGCCGCATTCTGGTTGTCGGCTCCGACGGCGTAATGGCCTCCGACTCGCAGCCCCTGGCCCGTTTTAATGTTTTTTGCATCGCCAAGGACGAAAAGAATTCTTCGCGAGGGACTGCCGGCGGCGGTGGCCGCGTGGGAATCGATTATTTCCAGACCGAAAAAACGCCCGAAAACTTCGCCCGCGAAGCTGCGCGGCAGGCGCTGATCCAGCTCGATGCCCGCGAAGCTCCGGCGGGGGAGATGGAGGTCGTGCTCGGCCCCGGCTGGCCTGGAGTGCTGCTGCATGAAGCGGTCGGTCACGGCCTCGAAGCCGACTTTAACCGCAAAAAGACATCGGCATTTTCCGGGCTCATCGGCAAGCGCGTGGCCAGCGATAAAGTAACGGTGGTGGACAATGGCACCATGCCCTCCCGCCGCGGCTCCATTAATGTGGACGACGAAGGCTCGCCTACCCAGAACACCATGCTGATTGAGAATGGAATCCTCAAGGGATATATCAGTGACAAGCTCTCTTCGCGCCTGATGGGCATCGCCGATACCGGCAATGGCCGGCGGGAGAGCTATGAGCACATCCCCATGCCGCGCATGACCAATACCTACATGCTGGCCGGGCAGGACAATCCGGAAGATATTATCCGTTCGGTGAAGCGCGGGTTGTTCGCGGTGAATTTTGGCGGCGGCCAGGTGGACATTACCAATGGCAAATTTGTCTTCTCGGCATCGGAGGCGTATCTGATCGAAGATGGAAAGATTACCGCGCCGGTGAAGAATGCCACCCTGATCGGCAATGGCCCAGACGTGCTCACGCGCGTCTCCATGGTTGGAAACGACCTCGCGCTGGATGAAGGAGTGGGCACCTGCGGCAAAGATGGACAGTCCGTGCCCGTCTGCGTCGGCATCCCCACCATCAAGGTTGACCGGCTGACGGTCGGCGGAACATCTTAAACGGCCAATCTCACAATACTCTGTGGTGAAAATCGAATGGTAACGCAGCTCGAAACCGGAAACACGCAACTCGATACCAATACCGACCTCAGGGACATCGCGGTCGATATCGTCCGCCGCGCGCTGAAGGCAGGCGCGACCGCCGCCGAAGCCGTGGTGCGCGAAGGCAGCGAGTTCTCCAGCCTGGTGCGTTTAGGAGAAGTCGAAACCCTGAAGGAATCGGGGTCGAGGGCCTTAGGGCTGCGGGTTTTCCTGGGGCAGCGCGCCGCCAGCGTTTCCAGCAGCGATTTCTCCCTTCCGGAGATTGAGCGCATGATTGCGGGGGCGGTCGAGCTTGCCCGCGTGACATCAGAAGACCCTTACGCCGGCCTGCCCGATCCCTCGCTGCTGGGCGTAATCCCCGGGGACCTCGATCTGTATTACGACGACGTTTACTCGCTTTCCACCGCCGATCGCATAGACTATGCCCGGCGCACGGAAGCCGCAGCCATGAAGGTCGATTCCCGCATCCGGAACTCCGATGGAGGCAGCTTCGACGCGGCGACTGGCCGGAAGGTATTGGCTAACTCGCTGGGCTTTGTGGGGGAATACCAACGCTCCTATTGCTCGGTGGCGGCCATGCCGATCGCGCAAGCCGAGGACGGATCCATGCAGCGCGATGCCTGGTTCTCCGTTGCCAGGAGCCTGAGCAGGCTGGAGAGTCCAGAGCAGGTAGGAGAGGAAGCCGCGCGGCGCACGCTGCGCCGCCTCGGCGCCCGTCGCGTCCCCACCCAGCGTGTCCCCATCGTATTCGATTCCACCGTGGCCCGGTCCCTCATTGACCATATCTTCGAGGCGGCGAATGGAGATGCGATCTACCGTCAGGCTTCTTATCTCGCCGGCAAATTGGGCGAGAAGATTGCCGGAGAAAACATCACCATCATTGACGACGGTACAATCCCCGGCGGCTTTGGCACCTCGCCCTTTGATGGGGAAGGCATCCCCACCCGGCGTACGGTCGTGGTGGAGCGCGGAGTCCTGAAGAATTATCTTCTTAACACCTACACCGCCAAAAAACTGGGGATGCAGACGACCGGCAACGCCGCCCGGGGTCTGGCGGGGAATCCCGGCATAGGATCGGGAAACTTCTTTCTGGAGAAGGGCGAAAAAACTCCGCAGGAGATTGTCCGGGACGTTAAGAGTGGCTTTTATCTCACCGAGTTCCTGGGCTTTGGCGTCAATCTGGTCACTGGAGACTTCTCGCGCGGGGCCAGCGGCCTGTGGATCGAAAACGGCGAGCTGACCTATCCCGTGGAAGAGATTACGGTAGCCGGCAATCTGAAAGATATGTTCAGGAACATCGTCGAGATCGGCAACGATCTGGAGTGGCGCGGCTCCACTGCCTGCCCCACGCTCCGCATCGATGGGATGATGATCGCAGGCGCGTAATCTTGTCCGTTTTACTTCATAATTAAGGTAAGCTGCTTAATCCCGCATCTCTTCTATTTTCAGCTGATTCCAACTTAATCGGCTGCTCTGGCTTCTAACCTTTACAGGATGGACGTAAAAACCGGAATCGCCATTGTGGCGAATTTTCTGCTTATTGTCGGACTGATTACCTACGGCTTTCGGTTATTTGCCGAGTACCATGCCAAGGGGCGCTGGGCCAAGAATGTAACCGGGCTTCTTGCCGGGAGCGGCCTGATGACCCTTGCCCTGGCACTGCTCCTGATGCCGCAAAATGCCGAGGTGCTGGCGCGCATTGCGGAGACGAAAGCGGCGACGGCGTTGCTCTGGGTGAGCAACATACTGCTTTTGGCGGCCATTGCCGCCTTTGGAATCATTACCTACGCCAAGCCATTGCGTTTATGGCATGAACGAAAGATCGAGAGAGATCTCCATCGTGAGCTCCCCAAAATCCCCTAACGAAGGCAAACATGAGCGCCGCAGCCGGACCACTAGTCCTGGATCGTTAGAGGACCGCGCCCGTGTGCTCGCATTTCCTCCCGCAAGCGCGCCCAAATCTCAGCCCAAAAGCGGCTGGAGCCTGTGGCATCTTGGGCCGGGAATCGTTACCGGGGCCGCGAACCTCGATCCATCGGCGGTGGTCACCGCCACCATAGCCGGAGCGGCATTCTCGCGCTCTCTGCTTTGGGTGGTGATCCTCTGCGTCCCATTTCTGCTCGCCATCTTTTCCATCACCAGCCGAATCGGCGTGGAGACCGGTCAAGGGCTGCTCGATCTTGTCCGGGAAAACTATGGGCGCGGTTTTGCCCTGGTGGGGGCCGTTTTTACCATCACTACGAATCTGGTGGTCGTCATTGCGGACCTGAAGGCGGACTCCGAAGCGCAATCCATGCTAACCAACGTGCCCCGCAAATTAAATGTCGCCGGGACCGCTATCTTTGTCTGGTACATACTGGTTTTTCAGGACTACCGCAAAATCACCCGCGCGC
>CAYTQA010000162.1:0-7477 GCA_964439495.1 uncultured Terriglobales bacterium
AACGGCAAGTTAAAACCATCGCTTCTAATCCTGGGCACCTGCTTTGGTCCGGCATTGTTCCTCCAGACCGTGCGCGGCGAGTGATTGAAAGACTGTTGCAGCCAGACATGTTCTCCGGCTGGGGCATCCGCACGCTTTCGAGTAGGAATCCCGCGTACAACCCGCATGAGTATCAGCGCGGGTCGGTGTGGCCGCATGACAACGCGATCATCGCATTCGGAGCCAAGCAGTATGGAATGTGGGAAGAGGCCAACAAGATCGCTAAGGCAATCTTCGATGCGGCCGCGGCATTTCAAGGATATCGCCTCCCGGAGCTGCTCGCCGGTCTGGAACGCACGCCCGGCAGCTTTCCTGTGCAATACCTTGGCGCCAATATTCCGCAAGCCTGGGCCGCTGGGTCTGTCTTCATGCTCTTGCGCGCTATTCTTGGCATCAATGCCAATGTGCAGCGCAATGAACTGCAGCTCGACCCCACACTTCCAGAGTGGCTTCCCGAGATCACTTTGACCAATTTCAAAGTCGGCGATCAGAAAATGGCGATCCGCTTTTGGGGAGTCGGCCTCGAGTCGCGATTTGAGGTTCTGGAGAATCCTGGCAGGATCCAGGTAAACGGCCGTCGCCAGCGGGCGGCGTGAGGCGATGCGTGTGGAACGCTGCACGACAACACTGGCCGGAGTACCTGATGGAAGCGGCAGGCCTCGGTTTCTTTATGGTCTCGGCGGCATTGTTTGCCGCGCTCCTGCAGTATCCCGGCTCGCCGTTGCACGACCGCATTCAAGGCGCGTCTGTGCGCAACGGGATCATGGCGCTGGCGATGGGTGTGACGGCAGTGCTCATTATTTATTCACCTTGGGGCAGGCGGTCGGGCGCGCACATCAACCCCGCCATCACGCTCGCCTTCTATGCCCTGCACAAGATCGGGCTGTGGGACACGGTTTTCTACATTGCCGCGCAGTTTCTCGGAGGTCTGACCGGTGTGGTCCTGATGGCGAATCTGCTGGGGCCGTGGCTTGCCGACCCGACCGTCAATTACGTCGTGACAGTGCCGGGCAAGTCTGGCTGGATCGCGGCACTCGCTGCGGAGTTCGCGATGTCATTCGTGCTGATGATGGCGGTACTGCTGGCTTCCAATTCGCACCTGCTGGCGCGCTTCACCGGTCTTATCGCCGGGTTTCTAGTAGCGGCTTTCATTGCGGTTGCCGGACCGGTTTCCGGGATGAGCATCAACCCGGCCCGGACAGTCGCGTCGGCAGTGCCGGCACACGTTTGGACAGATGTTTGGATTTATTTCGTCGCGCCGCCGCTTGGGACAACGCTTGCGGCTGCGGCCTACGTGCGGGCGAAGCGCTTTCCTGCCGTCATCTGCGCCAAGCTGCACCATGATTATGTGCATCGCTGTATTTTCCACTGCGGATACGCCCAAGGTGCTACAGCAACCGATCACCGGGTGATGGTGCCAAAGACCGCGGGGTGAAGGAGGGGTAATGGCTGAACGTTTCGACATCATCATCATCGGAAGCGGTGCGGGCGGCGGAACACTGGCGTATCGTCTCGCTCCGTCAGGAAAGAAGATTCTGTTGCTGGAGCGCGGCCCAAGGCTCCCGCGCGAGAAAGACAACTGGAACTCGCGGGCTGTTTTTATCGAGAACAAATACCGTGCGAAGGAAACCTGGTACGACGCTGGTGGCCGGGCTTTCCATCCCGGCATTCACTATTACGTCGGCGGCAATACAAAAGTCTATGGTGCTGCGCTGTTGCGTCTCCGTAAAGAGGACTTTGGCGAAATACGTCACTACGGCGGCATCTCGCCCGCCTGGCCACTCAGCTACCAAGACCTTGAGCCGTATTACACAAGAGCTGAGCACCTGTATCACGTGCACGGTGAGCATGGAATTGATGCAACTGAGCCTCCCGCCAGCGCGCAGTACAAGTACCCGCCGGTAAAGCACGAGCCGGTAATCCAGGAGCTCTATGACAAGCTGAAGCGAGCAGGACGCAATCCTTTTCCGCTGCCTATCGGCATATTGCTGGACCAGGACGAAACGGGACGGCCGCTGTCGAGCAGCCGCTGCATCCGGTGCGACACGTTTGATGGCTTTCCGTGTCTCGTCCATGCAAAAGCAGATGCCGAGGTGATTTGCGTTGAGCCGGCGCTCGAACATCCAAACGTAACGCTCCACACAAACGCTTACGTCGAGAAACTTGAAACCAACGCATCCGGTCGCGATGTCACAAAGGTCCACGTTCGCAGCGATGGCGCTGCCGAGATTTACTCGGCTGACGTGGTAGTGGTTTCGTGTGGAGCGATCAATTCCGCGGCCTTGCTCCTGCGCTCCGCGAGCGACAAGCATCCAAAGGGCCTCGCCAACAGCTCCGACATCGTCGGCCGCAATTACATGCGCCACAACAATTCCGCACTCATGGCGATTTCAAAGACGCCGAACCCGACTGCGTTCCAAAAGACGATGGGGCTGAACGATTTCTATTTCGGTTCGGATGACTGGGATTATCCCCTCGGGCACATTCAGATGCTGGGCAAATCCGATTCCGAAATGCTGCGCGGTGAAGCGCCAGATTGGGCGGTCTGGAAACCTGGATTCGCGCTCGACATGATGGCCCGGCACTCCATTGACTTTTGGGCCACCTCAGAGGACCTGCCCGATCCCGATAATCGGATCACAATCGGCAGCGATGGAGAAATGGTCCTCCATCTGACGGAGAACAACCTGGAAGGTCATCGCCGCCTGATTCATAAGTTGCGAGCAATGCTGGGGAAGATGGGCTGCCATGAGGATCACCTGTTGCCGCGCTCGCTCTATCTTGGGAAGCAGGTGCCGATAGGGGGAACCGCGCATCAGTGCGGCACGGTGCGCTTCGGCCACGATCCGAAAACATCGGTCCTCGATGTGAACTGTAAGGCCCATGATCTCGATAACCTTTATGTCGTTGACGCCAGCTTCTTCGTCTCCAGCGGGGCAGTCAATCCGGCCCTGACGGTCATGGCCAATGCACTGCGAGTAGGCGACCATCTGGTGGAGAGGCTTCGCTGAGAAGTCATCGAGGCGGCCATGACATGGGAGACAAATCTTAAGATAACTGGCAAGCGGCGAATCGTCTTCATACTGGTTCTTACCATCGCACTGCTGCCGGGCGGGGCAGCGGCGCAGCAGACGGCCAAGCCGCTGATTCAAAGTGTCGGGCCCATTGAGATGACCGTCTCGGACATCGACCGCGCCGCTGAGTTCTACTCCAAGGTGCTGTCCTTCGAAAGGGTCTCGGAGCAGACTGTCCGTGATCCCAATTACCAGCGTCTCGAAGGCGTATCGACATATGGTGCCCGCGTAATACGGATGCGGCTCGGAGATGAATACATCGAGCTGACGCAATTCCTGGGCGCGGAAGGTCGTCCCATCCCCGCCGGTTCGCGCAGTAACGACCGCTGGTTTCAGCACATTGCCATCGTCGTAAGCGATATACGCCGAGCATACCAGCGACTGCATGAGGCGCACGTTGAGCAGATCTCATCGGGCCCGCAGCGGCTGCCGGATTGGAACGTCAACGCTGCCGGGATTGAAGCTTTTTACTTCAGAGATCCCGACCGGCATGCGCTTGAGATTATTCATTACCCGGCCGACAAAGGGCAAGCAAAGTGGCGCACTCCTACGGATAGGCTGTTTCTCGGCATCGACCACACCGCCATCGCTGTCAGCGACACCAACGCAAGTTTACGGTTCTACCGCGACCTGCTCGGGCTTCGAGTCATCGGCGGAAGCGACAATTGCGGAATCGAACAGGAGCGCCTGTCTGGAGTTCCCGGCGCTCTGGTTCACATTACCAGCCTGCGAGCGGCGTCTGGACCTGGCATTGAGTTCCTAGAGTATCGCTTTCCCACTAATGGCCGGCCCATTCTGCCGGACGAGCGCGCGACTGACCTCGCGCATCGTGAAACGACTCTGCTGACCGCAAGCATAAAAGTAGCTTCTGATGAGCTCCGGAAATTTCATGTGCCCTTTGTGTCGGCGGGCACCGCGGTTGTCAAGAAAGCGCAGTTGGGCTTTCATGAAGGCTTGCTGATACGCGATCCCGACGGCCATGCAGTGAGGATTATCCAACCATGACGATTATCACGCAGGACATACCTATTCGATTCGGCGCCGAAGGTCTATATGTTCCGGCTGTCACGGCCGAACAAATGCGCGAAGTAGATCGCATCGCCATGCAGGAGACCGGTCCCAATCTTTTCCAGATGATGGAAAATGCCGGCCGCAACCTCGCGGGGCTTTCAATGGAGCTGCTGGCGGACGCATGGAAAAACGCTTCCTATCTTGTCGTGGCCGGGAGTGGAGGCAATGGCGGCGGCGGCATCTGCGCGGCGAGGCATCTCGCCAATCACGGCTGTCGTGTGAGCCTGTGCCTTGCCGATCCTGAACACTTGGACGAAGTTCCGGCGTTCCAGTACAAAGTGTTCCGTTCAACTTCGGGGAGAGAGATTGCCATTGCTGAGCTTGATCGGGAGAGCCCCGACATCATCCTGGACGCGATCATCGGTTATGGGCTGAAGTCCGCGCCCCAAGGCGGAGCTGCGCGGCTGATCCAGTGGGCGAATGGCAGCCGCGTCTCGATTCTCGCGCTCGATATTCCCTCTGGACTGAATGCCACAACCAGCGATGCTCCCGGTGTGTACATCCGGCCGCGCTGGACTATGACGCTGGCATTGCCCAAGACGGGGCTGCTGCCGAACAAGACCGGAGAGCTGTTCCTTGCGGATATCGGAATTCCGCTGGAAACCTACCGGCGGTTGCAAATGAAGTACGTCAGTCCGTTTGGGAATCGTTATTGGGTGCGACTGACCGCCGAGAAAGGCGAACCCTAAGCGCGACGAAGGGTCTCAGAAAACCCAAATTGGAGGAGAGATCCCATCCGCGGGAGCGGAGGAGAAATCAAATTGCCGAACTGGAAAGCCACGCCATCCCTGAAGCCCTCCGGCAATGGGTCGTATGTGCTGGTCTCAATCTCAACCGCCCGCTGCAAAGTTTTCTTAGAAGTGTCGTTGGACAGGAGCGACGAATTTAACGTTGTCATGCAAAGACACCACGGCGACGGGAAAATGATCCGGATGCATAGTGCGCTTATTCTCCGGCGCGATCCGAAGGCGATGAGCCCCATAAAGACGAAACTCGTGCCCTCCCGCCAGGGAATTGGTTTTCTCTCTCCAGCAGACCGTACCAGAGCACGCGTGGTCCAACATCAGCTGTGACGCGCACTTCGATCTCTTCATTCGCAAGCCTATAGACGTGGTGGCATCCTCGCTGCTCACACTTCGTCCAATTCCCAACAGGGCCAACGAAGTGGTTCGGGCGTGGTGAACTTCAGAAGGCCCAAATCGGACGAAACGCCTCCTGGCCGGCAGCGGTTGAGAAATCGAATTGCTGAACCGGAAAGCCACGGTCGCGCCAGCCCTGAAGCCCGCCGGCAAGGGGCCGGACCTGCTGGAAGCCTTTACGCTGGAACCGCGAGACCGCCCGGATACTGCTGGCCTCGTTGGGGCAGGTGCAATAGACCACGATTTCGCGATCACGCGGAAGCTCATTGGCACGTTGTTCTGACTGCTCCAGCGGAAGCCTGATCGCTCCGGGGAGCATGTAAGGATGGCTATACACGTCCAAGACGTGGCGCACATCGACGATTGCCACCGGCTCGCCAGCGTCAAGTTTCTGCTTCAAATCTTCAGGAGTAATGCGCTTCATGCGGAACTGCTGCAGGAAGCGGCGGCGTCGCAAATATTTTGCAATCAAGTACGCAGCAAGTGCGCCCAGCACTATCAATGCTGCAAACTCGGTTCCCCAGCGCCCAGCCTCGTGCTCGATCCGCTCGATCTGATCGCTAAATAAGAAACCGAGAAGGATGAATGCCGCTGCCCATATCACCGCGCCCAGGCTGTCATAAATCAGAAAGCGCATAAAGCTCATGCGAAAGGCTCCGCTCAGCGGCGACGCGGCGAAGTGAAGGCCGGGAATGAACTTGGCGACCAGCAGCGAAGGAGCGCCGAATCTTCCGAAAAGGCTTTCCGTCTTACGGGCACGAATCCGGCTCCATTGAAATTCGGCAGACGGTTCTGATTACTCCGGTGCCGCGGTGCAGTCCGATTTGATACCAGATGACATTGGCCCCAAGTGCGGCGAGAAGGGTCAGAGCCATAGCTCCTGTGACGTGCATGCGTCCCGAGCCCACAAGAGCGCCGGCCAGCAGCAACGCCGGGATGGCGGGAATCGGTAATCCTATCTGCTCCGCCAGTACCCAAGCGAATAGGAACCAATACCCGGGCTGCGCGGCTTGACCGGCTTCATTCATAGTTGAGAGCAGGTAGCACGACCTCCTTGACCCACTGATCGCCCTTCTCTGGGGGAGACTCTGCCAAGGACCAGTGCTCAATGTGGATTGCGGTGGCTCCTGGCTTCAAAGTCTTTAAGAGGGCTTCCAGTTCGGAAAAGTTTAGTCGGTAAGATTTCATAATTGCAAGCAAGGCCCGGATATTCTCAAGTCTCCGCCCAAGGAGAACCAGAACCTCTGTCGCACGAGAATCTTGCAGAACTATGCAGTCCAATTGGATGCTCAGCCGGCTATAGGCGATAACGGCAAACTTTCCGCCGAATCTGCTCAGTTGATCACTGGTACGGGCCAGGTGCTCTGTAACCGGCACCATGATTTTGCATCACATTGTAATAGACTCGGGCTTTTGCACACGTAAGTGGAGAAGGAAATAATGGTGACAAAGACTGTCAATTCACCTACCCCACAACGACAATCCAGTGATGTGATGAAGGCAGTCGCTGTATTCCCGGGCAGGCGAAACAGCATCCATTTGGCACAACTCCCTGCACCGAAAATTGCCGACATTCCTGGGGGCAGAGGCGTCCTGGTTAGAATCTTGCGCTGCGGCGTGGATGGCACAGACCGCGAAATCAACAATGCTGAATACGGGGCGGCGCCCGAGGGCTACGATTTTCTGGTGACCGGGCATGAAAATTTCGGACAGGTAGTGGAAGTTGGGCCCAACGTTACAGAGATAAAACCGGGAGATTACGCAGTAGCCACAGTGCGCCGTCCCGGTTCCAGCCTCTACGACGAGATTGGCATGTCGGATATGACCACCGATGACGTGTACCTTGAACGCGGCATCAACAGATTGCACGGGTTCCTCACCGAGTACTATGTTGATGACACGCAACACATCGTGAAAATCCCGCAGGGACTCAAGCGAGTGGCTGTCCTCATGGAGCCGCTCACAGTCGCCGAAAAGGGAATCGCACAGGCTTACGAGATCCAGCGTCGATTACGAGTGTGGCAGCCGCGGCGGGCTGCAGTAATGGGCGCTGGCAGTATTGGGCTCTTGGTCACTCTTGTGTTGCGCCTCCGTGGGCTGGAAGTGACAACGTTTTCATTGGCACGGAAGCCAAATCTGAATGCAGAGTTGGTG
>CAYTQA010000163.1:0-7475 GCA_964439495.1 uncultured Terriglobales bacterium
GGCGCCCTCGCCCGGTAAGTTCGTCGATGTTACCCAGGCCCTGGGAATCCGATTCAAACAGCAGGCCTCCCCAACCTCAAAGAAATATCTGCTTGAGACCATGGGATCGGGCGTGGCGGTTTTCGATTACGATAATGACGGTCGCCTCGATATTTTCTTCGCTAATGGAGCGCGGATCGATGAAGTCATGCCCAGGAACGCCAGACCAGTGAAGGATGGGGATAAGTATTCCAATCGCCTCTTTCATCAAAAGGCCGACGGTACATTTGAAGACGTTACGGTCAAATCTGGCCTGTCGGGTACGGGATATTCGACCGGAGTCGCGGTGGGCGACTTCGATAATGATGGCTACGAAGATCTTTTCGTCGCTGGGTATGGACACAATACGCTGTACCACAATAACGGAGATGGCACATTCACCGACGTAACTGCCTCAGCCGGCATGGGCGGCGGCGGATGGTCCACCAGCGCGGCCTGGGTGGACTATGATCGGGATGGCAAGCTCGATCTTATTGTTGCCCGCTATCTGACCTGGAACTTTGAGGACATTTATTGTGGCGAGAGGCGGGAGGGATATCGCGCCTATTGCCATCCTGACCTATTCAAGCCGATAAAGCTGCTGGTCTACCACAACGATGGCAATGGGAGATTTTCCGAAGTTGCCGATAAAATCGGGCTAAACAGCCCTGGCAAAGGTCTGGGTATCGCCTTCGCCGACTATGACGGAGACGGCTGGCCGGACATCTTCATTGCAAATGATTCGGTCCCTCAATCGCTCTATCGCAACAAAGGAAACGGTACCTTTGAAGAGGTGGCGGCCCCTTCCGAAGTTGGTTTTGACGCGGATGGCCGGACCTATGCCGGGATGGGGGTCGATTTTGCAGACTATCATAACGACGGGCGCCCGGACCTTATCGTCACCAATCTGGCGAACCAGATGTACGCGCTTTATGCCAATGCTGGAGACGGCAGCTTTGAATATGCAACCACATCGAGTGGGCTCGGCAGTATCACGCTTCTGCATTCCGGATGGGGGGTCAAATTTTTCGATTTTGACAACGACGGATGGAAAGACTTATTCATCGTTCAAAGCCACGTTCTTGATACCGTGGAGCTGAATTATCCGCATCTGCATTATCTTGAATCACCGCTGCTACTGCGCAACAATGGCAAAGGCGCATTTGTGGACGTATCGGCCCAATCTGGGGCGGTTTTCCATGAGCGGTGGGCCTCACGCGGCATGGCTGTCGGCGACCTCGATAACGACGGACGCCTCGATGTGGTGATCTCGACCAACAATGGGCCGGCCTATGTCTTACGCAACGAAATCGGCGGGCACGCGCACTGGATTATTCTCCGGCTGCAAGGAGTGAAGAGCAACCGGGATGGAATCGGGGCGGTCGTGAAAGTCATAACGGACAGCGGTCCACAGTGGCAGACCGCAACGACGGCTGGCAGTTATCAATCCTCCAGTGATCGTCGTGTCCATTTCGGCCTGGGCGATTCTACGGTCATCAAGCGGATAGAGATTCGGTGGCCGAGCGGAGTTCTTCAGAAGTTGGAAAACGTGAAACCCGATCGCGTTCTCGATGTGCTCGAACCTTCGGGGGCGGCGAATGCAAAATAAGGTACGCCTCTGCTTTGCATGGCTGCTCGTGCTCGCTTCAGCGAGTTGCCTCGCGCAGGATACTGCAGCTTACGAACGGGCGGTCGCGCTTTTTCGAGGCCGAAAGTTTGCGGCAGCCGCGGAAGCTTTCAGCCAGGTCGAGCGCCAATCTCCTGGAAAAACCGATGCCCTTCTGTATATCGCAAAGGCAAAGGTGAATGATCGGGACTTCGCCGCCGCGGAATCTGCGCTGAAGCAATACCTCGTCCCACATCCCCGTTCCGACGACGCGCTGTACCTTCTGTCCTTCGTATATTTCCGCGAAAACCACCCAGCAGAGTCTCTCGAAATCGCGACCCGGGCCGCAACCATCAGGGAGCCTGTCGCGGACGACTTAAAAATTGTTGCCCTTGACTATGCGTTGCTTGCCGACTATGCCGATTCCGCGAAGTATCTGGAGCAGGCCATTGCATTGGACCCTCGCAACAAAGAGGCGCTATACCACCTGGGAAGAGTGCGCTACATTCAAAATAAATTCGATGAGGCCATTGCGGCGTTTCGGCGCCTGCTGGCGATTGATCCGGAAAACGTGAAAGCAGCGGACAATCTGGGACTGGCGTTGGAAGGCAAAGGAGAGTCAACTGAAGCAATGGCTGCCTACCGAAATGCAATTCGCCTGGAGCAAACTATGCCAGGCAAGGAAACTTATGAGCGGCCTTACCTGAACCTCGGCCGGGTTCTTCTGGACCAGGGGCAGGCAAAAGAGGCGCTTGAGGCGCTTCAGCGCGCTCGGGAAATCGCGCCCAAATCTGCCGAAATTCATCTGCAACTCGGTAAGGCGGAGATGGAGATTGGGCAACTTGATCTCGCCCGCCGAGAGCTGGAGGAGTCCGTCACTCTGGATGAAAGAAGCGTCTCTGCGCACTACCTGCTCGCGCGACTTTACAAGAAAATGGGCGAAAGGGAACTGGAAGCGCGAGAGCTACGGCGCACGCGGGAATTAAATCAAAAGTAGCGCCGAATTGATCATTGCCGGTAGATACCGCAAGAGCGGTGCGGCCGGGTTCAACCAAAGCACATATCGGAAACAGTTTGAAAGAAATTGCGAAAGATATTGACAAAGCAATCAAAACTCCTGATACTTCTTAGCTGCTGTATGAATGTAAAGGTTTACATTCAATGGGGATGCAAGGTTCTTCTCGGCTTGCTGCTGGCGCTGACTATGCCGGCAACACTTCAGGCCCGGAAACATGGGGCGGGGCAAGAGTCCCTTGCGGCTCTCTTTCAGCATGCTGCGAAGGCGCAGCGCGCGGGAAGTCTCGACGAGGCCGCGCAGGCCTATCAGCAAATTCTGAAGCTCGATCCTAAGCTGGCGGAAGCTTCGATGAACCTGGCTCTGGTGCGCGAAGAGCAAGGCCGTCAGCGGGAAGCTATTGGGCTTTTATCGAATACGATCGCGCTCAAGCCAGGGCTTCGCGGCGCTCACCTTTTTTTGGCAATCGCGGAATACAGAGTGAATGATTTGCCGGCAGCGGAGAAGAGCATCGCTGAGGAGGTCAGGCTGCAGCCGCGCGACGCGCGCGCCTTGATGTGGATGGGCATCATCGGCCTGGCTTCAGGTGACTTGGATAAAGCGGCAGGCGCTCTTGATCGGGCGGCGGTTTTGGATCCCAGGAATGTTGACATTCTCTACCATTGCGGGCGCGCGCACCTGCTGCTCTCACAGCGCAGCTATCAACGGATGTTTTCCGCGGACCCGAATTCATGGCGGGTCCATCAAGTGCTCGCACAATCCTTTGTGGAGGCCGATCGGGATGCGGAGGCGGTCAGCGAATACCAGTTGGCGTTGAAGCTGGCGCCCCAGGAGCCGGGGCTGAACGAAGAGCTGGCAAACCTTTACTGGAAGGACGGTAAACTTGATGAAGCCGAGGCGGCATACGAGCAAGAATTACATTTAGACCCTTCCAGCGCCAACGTTTTATATAAGCTGGGCAGTTTGCGTGAGCAGCGCGCGCATGCAGCCGAAGCGATTCCTCTCTTGCAGGAAGCCATCAAGCAGAACCCTAAGATTGAAGGCGCCTATTATTTTTTGGGTAAGGCGCAAAGCGAGACTGGGGAAAACGAATTGGCTGTTGCCAGTTTGAAGAAAGCGATTGATCTGGATCCGGAGGGGGAAACAGCGCAATCTTCCTATTACCAACTCTCCCTCCTGTATCGGAGACTGCACCAACCTGATCAGGCAAGGCTTGCGCTTGTCAGTTTCGAGCGCTTAAAAGAAGAATCGCAAAAAAGGAGCGCGCAAAAACTAGACCAGAAGAAAAAATCTTTTCCATCGACGATAAGCGACCAATAACGCTCGAAATTCGGCAACATAACAGGGCCATTCACAGGAGTATTTTTCGGTAGAGCGCTGCTCATTACCAGATTTGGAGAGGCTGTCTTGAAGAAATTGAACTTGATGTTCGCTTCCTCTGCGACTTTATGTTTATTGTTGTTTTTGAGTGTGGCCGCGACGGCGCAGACTAGCCGTGGAGCCATCGCCGGCAACATTCTTGATTCCAGCGGGGCTGCGGTCCAAGGCGCGCAGATCACTGCTAAAAACACGCAAACCGGCGCTACGTCACAAACGACTTCCGGCAATGCGGGCAACTATATATTTCCCCAGCTTGCGGCCGGCTCTTATGACGTGACCGTGAACCGGCAGGGCTTCAAGGTAGCTGTGCTCAGCGGCGTTGTCGTTCAAGTGAATACCACAACGACCACCGACGTGAAACTCGAACTCGGAGATGTCTCGCAGACCGTCACCGTAAGCGGCGATAGTCCGACGGTAGAAAGCGAGACGTCGGACATTGGCACGGTGGTGAGCACACGTCAGGTATTGGATTTGCCGTTGGTACAGGGCGGGGTGGGGGCCATGCGCTCGGCTGAAAATTTTGTTTTTCTGACCCCAGGCGCGATCGGTCCAGGCACGGCGGGCGGAGCCGGCGGCGTGTTTGAATCAAAGGTAAGCGGCGGACAGAACTACGGTACCGAAATCCTTCTCGACGGAGCGGACACGCAACGTTCCGAGAATGGTTCATCTTTTGATGAAACGGCGCCCTCCGTGGATGCATACCAGGAGTTTAAGGTGCTCACCTCCACTTTGTCGGCAGACTATGGACGCACCTCGGGCGGCATTGAGAGCTTCGGCATCAAATCGGGAACCAATAACTACCATGGCGAAGCGTTTGATTTATTCAAGAACACAGATCTGGACGCAAATCGCTGGTTCAACAATGGGCGGATCGGACGGAATCCCGCCGATGGTGTGAATCGTTATAACAATCGCAGACCGCTGGACAACAGTAATGATTTTGGAGGCACATTCGGCGGCCCGGTCCGAATCCCGAAATTTTATAACGGTCACGACAAGACCTTCTTCTTCTTTGCCTGGGAGCAGTTCCGTCGCAATCAGGGCAACCTCTCCAACAGCACGGTCCCGCTCGCGGCTTTTAAAAACGGCGATTTTTCAAGCCTTCTCGGGGCGCCGACCGGCCAGATCAATCCATGCACCGGGCAGCCGATCCTGCAAGGACAGATTTTCGATCCCGCGACCACAACAGTGGTGGGGGGGACTCTCTGCCGCTCTCCATTTGCGGGCAACATTATCCCCACTAGCCGTTTCAGTGCTGTAGCAAATAAGGTGCTGCCCTTCTTTCCGAATGCGCAGAACGGCAATACCAGAAACAACTTCAATTTCCAGAGCTCCTTCCCAGTCGTGAATACGACTACGACTGTTAAGGTGGACCAGAACATCGGTAATAATGACAAGATCTCGGCCAGTTACAACAGCCGTGATAACACAAGACGCACCGATACTCCCTCGCTTCCGGAACCCATCGCCAACAACGCGCAGTTCCAGGACTTCTTCACTCATTACGTTCGAATCGCCGAAGACCATACGTTCTCGCCGACAGTACTGAACCACCTGAACTTTGGCTATAATCGCACCAACAGCTTCAACCAGGCGGCGGCCGCCAAGAAGGGCATCAACTATGCTCAGCAGCTTGGCATTCAGGGCCTGCCGGCAGTGTCTCCGCTGTTCCCGCACTTCAACTTCAACGGGCCGGCGGGAATCACTTCGATCGGTTTCGGCGTAAACAATGACACGCTCGACAATGGCATTCGTGCCACCGACATCGTGAGCTGGTCGCGGGGAGAGCACAACTTCCGCTTTGGCGGTGAATATCATCATCAAGAGTTTTCGCCGGGAAGCCACAACGATACTGCCGGAAATTTCACCTTCTCTTCCGGGGAGACTGCGGCGGGCCCCTCTTTCGGCGCGACTACGGGCGAAGGCTTTGCAAGCTTTCTACTGGGAGCTGTTGATAATGCCTTCCTCGCCTACGTTCCAAATCAGCTCCGGTGGAATTCGAATTACTTCGCGTTCTTTGGGCAAGACGACTGGAAAATTCGTAAAAACTTGACGTTTAATCTCGGCCTTCGCTGGGACGTAGACCAGCCGCGCCGTGAGGCCCACGACCGCAGCTCGGAGTTGAGTCTAACGGCGCCCAACCCCGGTGCGGGGGGACATCCTGGAGCCCTGGTATTCGCAGGATCAGGTTCGGGGCACGTAGGCAGCAGCCAGTTCCTCTCCGCATACAAGAAGGATTTTGCCCCCCGCGTCGGCTTCGCATATTCACCGTCACGCGATAGCGGAATGCTGGGCCGGATACTCGGTCAGGATAAGACGGTCATCCGCGGTGGATACGGCATCTACTATGAGCCGCTCATCTATGCCGATTTCGGCAATCGCCTCCAGCGCGGATATAATGCAAACCCAGGCTTTAATAGTCCGGACCAAGGCTTTAGTCCGGCCTTCAACATCGACCAGGGCGTGCCTAGTTTTGCTAAGCCGCCTTTCTTTAATCAGGCCCTCGCGAACGGCCAAGATCCTGATTACCTTGCTCCAGGCTATCAACGCCCGGGTATGACCCAGAACTGGAGCTTGGAAGTTCAGCGCGAGTTGGCCAAGGACTTGATTCTTGACGTGGCTTACGTTGGAACGAAAGGGAATCGTCTCCGCTCCAGCTTGGCTCGTCTTGACAGCGCCAATCCGACTCCGCAGTACCTCGCGCTCGGCGGGTTGCTTAACAGCACATTTGGCAATCCAAAGCAGGCAGCGCAGCTTGCGGCTGCGGGCTTCCAGCCTCCTTATCCAGGATTCACTGGAAGTCTGGCGCAGGCGCTACGCCCGTTCCCGCAATACAACACCATTAACACCGATTGTTGCCTTGAGAACCTTGGACAGTCGTCCTACAACGCCCTGGAGGCGAAGCTGCAGCGTCGTTTCCGGAATGGGCTCAATCTGCTTGCTTCCTACACATTCTCCAAGACGTTAACCGACGCCGATAGCGCTCTGCCGGTCTTCGCTCAATTTGCCGGCGGGGGCGCCATCCAGAACCCCTACAATCGCCGCGGTGAGAAGAGCTTGAGCAACCAGGACATTCCTCATATTTTCGTGGTCAGCTACATCTACGAACTGCCGGTCGGCCGGGGGAAGAAGTTCCTGGGGGACAGCGGAAAAGCCGCCAATGCCGTGATTGGTGGTTGGGAAATCAGCGGTGTGCAGCGCTATCAGAGCGGTCAGCCAGTCTCTTTCTGTTGCGCATCACGCATCCCTGGAGTTGAAGGCGCTATTCGTCCGGATCGAGTATCCGGCCAACCCCTCGCGTCGGCTGCCTACAAAAACGGACAGTTCAACCCGTTCGATCCCAATCCAGCAAACCAGACACAGCTCAACCCGAATGCATTTTTTGATCAGAACGCCAGCGGGACCGTATTCTCCTTCGGTACCACTCCGAGGACCACAGGCGAGTTCCGAACTCCT
>CAYTQA010000164.1:0-7394 GCA_964439495.1 uncultured Terriglobales bacterium
ATCGTCCGGCACCGCGGATTGCGATGGCAGCGGCGCCGCGGATCGGGGCGCGGAGGGCAGAGGCGCGCCTTGCTGGGCCGCTTCCGGCTGCCCTGCCGAAGGTGCAGTGCCCGCCGATTGCGCGAATGCGGGTGATAAAGATGAGAGAAAAACTAAGGCAATTCCTGTAACTTTATGAAGCTTCAAGGGACCTCCGTCCATCCAGGAGTGAAATCGTAGCATACGGAAAAGATCCATTTGGAGAAAATTTAGGAAAAGCCGCGCGCCCGAAGCGATTAAGATGTCTTCAGCACACGGAATATGGCTGCCTCGTATCCTCAGCTCGGGTTGGAAAGCATGCGCGCCGAGAAGCGTTCGGTGGCGCGCAATTCGGTCCTGGCCGCGATCATCATCACCATTTTGAAGATTGTTGTCGGGGTCATGACCGGCAGCCTTGGCCTGCTCTCCGAGGCGGCGCACTCCGGGCTGGACCTGATTGCGGCCGTGATCACGTTCTTCTCTATCCGCGTCAGCGACAAGCCCGCCGATGCGGACCACCAGTATGGCCACGGCAAGGTGGAGAACTTCTCCGCCTTTATTGAAACCGGCCTGTTGCTGGTCACATGTGTCTGGATCCTGGTTGAGGCCCTGCGCCGGCTCTTCTTCCACCAGGTTGAGATCGAACCTTCCATCTGGGCCTTTGCCGTCCTCTTTCTTTCCATCGCGGTGGACTTCTGGCGCTCCCGCGCGCTCGGCACGACCGCGCAACGGTATGAGAGTCAGGCCCTCGAAGCCGACGCCCTGCACTTCCGCACCGATATGTGGTCGAGCGGGGTGGTCGTTGTGGGATTGGCCCTGGTCTCCATCGGGCATAGATTCAGCCTCCCGCGCCTGCGCATCGCCGATCCTATTGCCGCCATTCTGGTTGCTGGAGTCATCGTTTACGTAAGCTGGCGACTGGCGCGGCAGACCATTGACGCCCTGCTGGACGCGGCCCCGGTGGGCGCCCGCGCCAAGATCATCGGCGCTCTGGAGAATATCGAAGGCCTGATCGCGGTGGAGAACGTCCGCATCCGGCGCGCGGGAAACCGTTATTTCGCCGATCTCTCGGTTGCCCTGGAGCGGAATGTCACCTTTCAACGCTCCGAGCAGATGGTGGAAGAGGTCACCTCCGCCGTGCATCACGTGTTGCCCGAGGCCGATGTGGTCGTCCGGTCAGTCCCCAGGCCCTCGGGACGCGAGAGCATCTTTGACCGCATACGCGCCGTGGCCTCGCGCCACAACCTGAGCGTGCACGACGTTAGCGTGCAGGACCTGAATGGCCATCTGCATGTCGAACAGCACCTGGAACTCAATGAATCCATGACGCTCAAGGAGGCCCACGATTTCGTGACTGGGATCGAGGCCCAGATTCGGGACGATGTCCCCGAGATTTCCTCCATTCTTACCCATATCGAGAGCGACTCCGCCACCATCGAATCCGGGGATGATACCGTCCACGATCCACGCCTGGAAGCGCGCCTGCGGTCCATCGCCGACAAGCTCCCGGAGATCCTCGACCTTCATGATTTCGTGTTAAAGCGGGTGCGGGGGAAGATATATCTTTCGTGTCATTGCACCTTGTCGGACAATCTGACCCTCTCCCGGGTCCATGACATCTCAACTGATTTAGAGAGCCGGTTCAAGCACAGTGCGCCCGAGCTGTTCAAGGTGCTGATCCACACTGAGCCGCAGACCGACAACCGGAGGTAAACATATGGTCAAGGCACAAGCAGTTTGGAGCGATGGAGAACGTTTTCTGGTCCAGGCCTCCAGCGGACACGCTTTTGTAGTGGATGCCGATCGCACCCGCAACAGCGCGCCGGGGCCGATGGAGCTGGTGCTCATCGGCCTGTGCACCTGCACCGCGACCGATGTGGTGAGTATCCTGCGCAAAAAGCGGGAGCCCTTCACCACGGTGAAAGTCCGCGCGGAAGCGGAACGGGCCAAGGAGCCGCCGGCTGTCTATAAGCAGATCAAGCTGATTTACACCGTGAGCGGGAATGTTTCCACGAAAGCCGTGGAAGACGCGGTGCATCTTTCAAAGGACAAATACTGCTCGGTTTCCGCTATGCTGCAAACCACGGCGGAGATCACGTTTGAAATCGAGTACGAACCCGCGGCCAGCATCGCTGGTGGAAGCAGCAGCGTTGCATAAGACAGCCTCACTGGCGAAAGCAGTCGTGTTCGAGACGGAAGAGATGAGCATTGCAAACCTGCCGCTCAGTTTCCCATTCCTCTGCTATTCCGCCGGTCACCATATTGGGTCCCCCGATTGACCTTCGGTGTGCTATTTGCCCGGATATTTCGCTTCCAACTACGCACCTTTTCTCTGATTTGGTAATCTGAAATCTTTATGACCACAAAACGCGTAATCCTCTTCAGCCAACCTGGGTGACCGCCGTGCTATACGGCCAAGGCCTACCTCTCGGAGAGAGGGATTCCATTCGAGCTGCGCGATGTAAGCAGCGATTACAGCGCGGTACGGGAACTCGTCCAGAAATATCAAAGCCGCTCGACCCCAACCATCGTGGTGGGAGATGAGGTAATGATCGGCTTCGATCCTGATCGCCTCGATCAACTGCTTGCAACCTGATACTCAGTCCATGGCTCCTGGGGTGGCAAGCCCGGCGCGTACAGCCAGCTCTACGCCCCACCCCTTGCGCGGCTATTTTCTGATCGCCCTGGCGGCGCTCTGCTGGGGCGCATCGGCAACCCTGGGCAAAGCTGTTTTTGACGGGGCCTTCGCGGGCAGGACCGCCATCGATCCGCTTATCCTGGCGCAGACCCGGACCACCTTCTCGTTTCTGGTATTTGCCCCAGTGCTTCTTTTTTCACGCGGTCCCCACGCGCTGCGGATCAATCGCCGCGACTTCCTGCATTGCATCCTCATCGGAATCCTGGGAGTAGCAGGCTCCAATTTTTTCTACTACTACGCGATCCAGAAGAGCACCGTGGCAACGGCCATTACGGTGCAATACACCGCCCCGGTTTGGGTGCTGCTCTATCTGGTGGCGCGGAAGGAGCAGCGCGCCACGGCCTATCGCCTGGTTGCCGTTGCCATGGCGCTGCTGGGATGCGCACTGGTGGTGGGCGCCGGGGCTTCAAGGTTCAGCTTCAGCAGCCTGGGCGTACTCGCCGCATTCGTGGCCGCGTTCTCCTATTCCTTTTATAACCTTGCGGGAGCGCGCATGGTGCGCAGGCATAGAAGCTGGCTGGTGATGCTTTATGCGATGCTGGGCGCGGTGCTCTTCTGGATGGTCGTGAATCCGCCCTGGAAGATCATGGCGCAACACTACTCCATGCAGCAGTGGGGATTCCTGGCGGGGTTTGCGATGATCTCCATGCTGCTCCCCTACAATCTTTATTTCGCAGGACTGCACGATCTGGACGCCACAAAGGCGGTCGTCACCAGTTGCCTGGAGCCGGTATTCGCAATCGTACTGGCGGCGATCTTCGTCGCCGAAGCCATTCATCCATGGCAGCTCGCCGGCATCTTCCTGGTGCTGGCGGCGACGGTATTGATTCAACTGCCGGAGAGGCATCGGGCATAACTTTCGTTGTTATGCGCTTTTCACATGAGGGTTGAACACCTACGTGCTTGTTCTATTACTTTCCCGCAGTCTTTTTAATTTTATTGAATTGGTCTATTTCTACTTTTCCCTCCGGGAAGACAGCCTCGATGCGAAGATTTCCTCCCATCGCTTTCACGAATGACTGAAGCGTGCTGACATACATATCCGCCCTGCGCTCCATCTTAGAAATTGCGGACTGCTTCACGTTCAGCGCCTTTGCGAGATGCTCCTGCGTCATGGCCCGCGCTTCCCTTAGTTCATCCAGGGCCATCTCGTCCCTGTAGGCCCGGGCTTTTGCACGAGAACGAGCAAGGGACTCGGGCGCCATTTTGGCGCGCAGGTCTTTGAATTTATTTGCCATGTCGTTCCTCCTTTTTCAGTTCTTCAAGGTGCTTATCGAATAACGCATCCGCTTTGGGGACGAATTCTTCATACCATTTAGGGTTGCCTGTCTTGTCCCCGCCAATCAGCAGGATTGCCGTTCTTTTTGGATCGAATGCGTACAAAACCCGGATTTGCGCATCCTCGATTCGTGCCCGCAGCTCCTTCATATTGGAATGCCGGGAGGTTACGATCACATCCGAATGCGGGCGGGGGAGAGTTGGCCCATGTTCTTCCAGCATCTCAACTTTTGCGTTTACTTCTTCCTGCTCTTCTGGTGTGAGGTCCTCCCACCATTGGCCGAATTCATCGGTATATTTGACTTCCCATTCCACCGATGGAATATAACCTTTAAGGAATATGATTGTCAATGTGCGGGGAAGGTTGCGAGATTACGAAAGAAATTATGTTTTATCTCAATAGCAGGCCAAGCGCCAGTGGATCCAATGAAATTGAAAGTCCCTGTTGTATACTCCGGTGCATGATGAAGCGCACCCTTCTGATCATCACAGCAGCCGTCACTTCCGCCTTCGCCCAACAACCTCAGCATCCTTCCTTCATCACCTCTCCGGTGGTAAATGCGGACAAGAGCGTCACCTTTCGCTTTCGCGGTCCCAATGCGCAGGAGGTCCTGCTCGATCGCGAAGGGGCAAAGCGCGTGCCCATGCAGAAAGATGCCGAGGGGGTATGGAGCGTGACCACCGAGCCGCTTGAGCCGGATTTTTACGGCTACTCGTTCGTGGCCGATGGCGTGGGGCTGATGGACCCGTCCAATCCTCTCATGAAACCGAACCTGCTCTTCTCGCAGAGCATGGTGCATGTCCCCGGGCCGCCTTCGCTGCCGTGGGAGATCAATGATGTGCCGCACGGCGTTGTCCACCATCACTTTTACAAATCGGCGATCGTCGGGGACGAGCGGGATTACTATGTCTACACGCCACCCGGATATAACCCTAAGGCCAGGAAAAAATATCCGGTGCTCTACCTGCTGCATGGATACAGCGACGATGCCAGCGGCTGGACCGCCGTGGGCCGCGCCAACGTGATTATGGACAATCTGATTGCCGCCGGAAAGGCCAGGCCCATGCTCGTGGTGATGACTCTGGGCTACGGCGCCCCGGAAATACTGGACCGCAGCTTTACAAGGTTGAATGACCGGGAGCTGCGGACACGCAATTACGACAAGTTTCGCGAGGCGCTTTTTAACGAGGTGATTCCCCAGGTGGAGCACGCGTACCGCGCTGCCACCGACCGAAAGTCACGCGCCATCGCCGGACTTTCCATGGGAGGCGCAGAGTCGCTCTATGTGGGCTTGAACCATCCGGAGCGCTTCTCCTGGATTGGCGCTTTCAGCAGCGGCGGCCTGGGCGAAGATTTCCCGGAGCAATTTCCTGCCGTGGATTCCAAAATAAATTCACAACTGCATCTGCTTTGGATCGCCTGCGGCACCGACGACCACCTCATTGAATTGAACCGCAAACTGCGTCAATGGCTTCAATCGAAGAACGTGAACTTTACACCCATCGAAACGCCGGGCGCGCACACCTGGATGGTGTGGCGGCGCGATCTGGCCGCCTTTGCGCCTCTGCTGTTTCAAAAATAGAATTTCACCACCGAGACACAGAGCCACAGAGAAAAACAATGGTCTGTGGCTCTATGGTGACTAAAAAGTTTTCAGGAAGTCAGCCTTTTTCTTCAATCCTTCTGCAGTGCGCTGCAACGTCACCTCCAGACCGCCTTGCAGCGGTTCCTCTTCTTTTCTTTGTCCCGGCGCAATCTGGAGGGGGATGCGATAGTCCTTGGTCGAACTGCTCCCCGCGCGTATCCATCCCAGGCGGGTGAGATACGAACCGGTCAGGCTGGAGATGGCCGCATAGCGGCGCAGCGATTTTGCGCGCTCCTTGCCGGAAAAGGCGGCAACGGTCCGCAACACCAGAGGGACAGGCCCGGAGAGCACTCCTCCGGCGCGCACGATCGCCCCGCTCCAGCCTTTCTTGAGCGGATCGTGGACCGGTTCGGAATTGGCCTCGATCTTTATTCCCTCGGCAGTTTCGAAGACGCTGGCAGTGAGGCCAAGAACATTCAATGCTCGGCTCTCGCTATGGCCCATCAGGTCAAGGCAGGCGACCGCTGAATTCAATCCTGACATGGCAAAGTGGATGGGCAGAGTGGTCACATTCTCTGACCAAACCGGAACGGAAGTCGCGCCAATCAGAACTCCGGTATAGCTTGCCATCCCCAGGCCGAGCATCGCGGCCGCTAGTCCGGCCGCATTTTCAATCACCCGGACCGGCCACAGGGGATATCTTGCGCGCGCCACTCCGGCCAATTTGGCCGCCACCGCCGCATTGCTGAACGCAAACACGATATACACGCCCACCGACATTGCGCTGCGAATTTTGAAGACGCGCAGCATGTTCAGGAAGCGCTCCGGCCTGCCCAGATCGGAGACCAGCAGCGCCGGCGAAAGCAGCGCCCCCACCGTGGCGATGGTGCGGGCATCGCGGACCAGCTCCGCCTTCGCCCCGGTCAGCCTGGCGGTTTGCGCGATCAGCGCAGAGGCGCCCGCGGCCCCTCCAACAAAGAAATAAACTGGAATCTCCCAGCTCCACTGCGGCTGCTTCAGCAATGGAATTCCGTAATATCCATTCTGCGGTGAAGCCTGGGGGAAGGGCGCGCCGGCGGGACGAACTCCCCGCGCCTCGACTTTTCCGGTAACACGCGCCTCCTCGCGAAGCTGCTCAAGCCGCGCCTCTTTTTGGGCATCCAAAGGCTGCGGCTCTCCATGATTTTCCAGATCGGGCACGCGGTGAGTGCTCATCTCTTCTCTCCCAAAAATGCGAAGACCGTACTGGCGGCAAGCACGCCGGCGGCAATCGCGGCTGACTTCCATGCCGGCTTCAAATAGACGGTGGGCACTTCCGGCTTGGGAGGCAGATTATAACTCCGCGGATCTCCCCGCAACAGGAACACTGCATGGGTCCCGCCCACGCTGGTGTCCAGCGGATCGTAGATATGGCCGTCTTCGATGCCGCGCGCCTTCAGGGCCTCCAACCTTACCTGCGCCTCAAGGCGCAGTTCATTCAGCTCGCCAAATTTAATGGATTCCGTGGGACATGCCTTGGCGCAGGCGGGGACCAGCCCTTCCTTCTGCCGGTCATAACAGAATGTGCATTTGAAGGCGCGCCCATCCGCCGGATTGCGCTGCACCACGCCGAAAGGACAGGAGACCACGCAGTAGGAACAGCCGTTGCAGATATCGGGCTGAACGAAGACGCCGCCAAATTCGGTGCGCACGATGGCGCCCGTGGGACATGCCTCCAGGCATCCGGCATGTTCGCAGTGCTTGCATACGTCCGAGGAGAAGGTCCAAGACGCCTCGTTCTCCTGCCCGTTGCCTCCCGCGCCTGTCTCCGGCCA
>CAYTQA010000165.1:0-1904 GCA_964439495.1 uncultured Terriglobales bacterium
TTCAGCCCCGAGCATGGCGCGGTTGGGGCCCTCGATCAGCCTTCGATTGGTGACACGCAGGATCCGGCCACGGGCATTCATATTTACAGCATCTATGGGAATACAGAGGCCAGGCGGCGTCCGTCCCCCGATCTTTTGAAGCAGCTCGATGCCGTGGTAATCGATATTCAGGACGCGGGCGTGCACTTCTACACCTACGAGTCCACCATGGAATACTTCCTCGAAGCTGCCGCCGAGACCGGCACCGAGATCGTGGTTCTGGACCGTCCCGATCCGATTACCGGATCGATGGTGCAGGGGCCTCTGGCCGACCCGGACAAGCTGAACTTCGTTGCCAACTATCCGTTGCCGGCCCGTCATGGCCTGACCATGGGAGAGCTGGCGCGCTTTTATGCGGGCGAGAAGCAGTTGCAGACCAGGCTCACGGTGGTCGCCATGCAGGGATGGCAGCCGGGCGACTGGTATGACGCTGCCAGCCTGGCTTGGATCAATCCCTCGCCCAACCTTCGCAGCCTTACCGAAGCCACCCTCTATCCGGGCGTGGGGCTGATCGAAGGCGCCAATATCTCGGTGGGGCGCGGAACGGATACGCCCTTTGAAATCGTGGGCGCTCCCTGGATCAACGCCCGCCAGCTTGCCGCTTACCTCAACTCGCGGTACATCAGCGGCGTGCGCTTTGTTCCCGTGCAATTTACGCCCACCTCCGCCTGGTATCCCAATCAGGTATGCAATGGGGTGAATATCGTCGTGGTCGACCGCTATAACCTGGATTCTCCGGAACTCGGTATCGAGCTGGCGGCGGCCCTGCACAAGTTCTATCCCAACGATTTTCAGATGGAAAAGATCATGACCATCCTTGCCAGCCAGTCCACGTACGACGCCCTGGTTGCCGGTCAGGACCCATATCGCATTGCCGAGGGCTGGCGCGATGCGCTCGACGATTTCCAGCAGAGGCGGAAGAAATACCTGCTCTATGACAGCGGTAATCCTCTGGTTGCAGGAAATACTAGGCGCGCCGGGGCAGCCGGAGTAAAATAGGGCGCATTATGTCCTTCCACTCCAGCGCTCCGGGCCCCGCCCTTTCCAAAAAATACAAATCGCCACCTCCGGAAGAGACCGGACAAGAGGCGGCTTACCTCAAGGCCCTGGGCGAAAAGCAGATGCCGGTGGCCATCAAGCTGGTTGGCGGCGAAGTGGTGCGCGGCTGGATCGAATACTACGACTACAACATGGTGCGCCTTACGCGGGACAACGCTCCGAATCTCTTCATCTTCAAGCATGACATTGTTTACATCGCCGAGGATTCAGGCCGGCGAAACCGCCCATAATGCCGTCCTCAATGCCAGAAAACAATTTTGTCGAACGCGCCTCCGAGATCGCCCGTGAAGCCGGCGCGCTCCTGCTCACCTTCTTCCACCGCGGCGTCAAGATGGAGTACAAGGGCCAGAGTGGAGTGGACCTGGTTACCGAAGCCGATCGCACCTCTGAAAAGCTGATTGTCGAGCGCCTGCGCTCCGCCTTTCCCGATCACGGCATTGTGGGGGAAGAGGGCGCGCGCACCGCTGGCGCGGGAAATTATCGCTGGTATGTGGACCCGCTGGACGGGACTACCAACTTCGCCCACGGCTTACCCGTCTTCTGCGTTTCCCTGGGGCTGGAATATGTCTCCAGCCCGGAGCAGAGCCAGGGAGAGATTGTTGCCGGGGTGGTCTACGATCCCACGCGCGATGAACTGTTCTCCGCCGAGCGCGGACACGGCGTGCGTCTGAACGGCGCGCCCATTCATGTTTCCCGGACGAAAGAGCTGGGCTCAAGCCTCATCGCCACGGGTTTTCCAAGCAAAAAGCGCCATCAGAACCCGAATATCCATTTCTACCATGAGATTACGCTGCACTCTCATGGCG
>CAYTQA010000165.1:1914-7392 GCA_964439495.1 uncultured Terriglobales bacterium
GACGGTTATTGGGAATTTAATCTGAATCCTTGGGACACAACCGCGGGCGTGCTGCTGGTGGAAGAGGCCGGCGGCACCGTCACCGAATTTGACGGTGGGACCTTTCAGCTTCGCACTCCGCGCGAGTTGCTGGCCTCCAACGGGCTGATTCACGAAGAGCTCAAACAACAGTTCGCGCGCGTCTTCGCCGGCAACGTGGAAGAGCTGCCTTCCATCCCCGAGTACCTCAAGGGCCGGTAACACCGGAGCAGTCGAATCTCTTCACTATAATTTGAACTGCACGCGCAACTCCAAACTTCAAACGCGCAACTCCCCCTCAGTTTTGTCCTCACGTGACACCGTTGATTTTGCCATCCTGAGCGCCGCGCCAGGCGAGCTTGCGAGCCAAGCGCAAGTCGAAGGATCTCTGCATGGTCCATTTGTTCTTTTCAACGCGTATTGCTACGAAGCTTTCTTCTTCAATTTTTCCAGCGGCCCGGAGCCGCCGTCCTTCCGCATGAAGCGCGCAAACATCTTCTCCGCATCAATGGCGATGAATACGCCCCGCGCGCGCGCCAGTGGGACGCCCTGCTCGTCCCGGATCTCGGCGACGTTGATGTGTTTGCGGCCGCGGACGCTCCGCTCCCTTCCTTCCACCAGCAGCGTTTTCCCGAGAGGGACCGGCTTCAGGTATTCGACCTCCAGCGTCTTGGTCAGGGCCACCACCGAGCGCAGTTTATTTACCTTGCCCATGGCTTCATCGAGGATGGTGGCGATAATTCCGCCATGAAGATGTCCGGGTGGCCCCTGGTAGCGGCGGCCCAGGCGAAAGCGGCACCAGGTGAGCTTTTGCTCTTCATCGAAGAAAAATTTGAGCCGCAGCCCCTCGGGATTGTCATGGCCGCAGCCAAAACAGTGGTTCTTCTTTATTTTATGGTGACTGAGGGCGTGGCCCTGGGCGGATTGGGACGATGGAGTCATTGGATTTGTTGTTCCGATGGTGATGGATGATTGTAAACAGGCGATCGCAACCTCATCAATCCTCCACCGCCGAATGCGCCAATCCGATTGCTTCTGGCGCGCTCTTCCTGTATACATTTCGGTTCGTCCAAGTAGTGCCGGAGACATCTCTTTGAGACCACTTATATTTTTCTTTCTGCTCGCCAACCTTGGTTTGGCTCTCGCACAGGAGCCCTCGACGCCAGCCAATCAGCAGCCCCAAAGCCCATCTGTCCAGACGAAGTCGCCGAAGACGTCGAAACCCGCGGGAAAGAAAGAATCCGATGAGGATTTGGCGAAGGCGCAACCAGCGGGAAAGAAGTCCCCGGCGCAGTCAGCCACCCTCGGGACTAAAACCCCAGCCGATCCGCTCACCTCGTCTTCTACCTATGATGGACTCAAGCTGCGTTCGATTGGCCCGGCAGTGATCTCGGGGCGCGTGATCGCCATTGCGGTCGAGCCGAAGAATCGCGCTCATTACTATGTTGGAGCAGCCTCCGGGGGTGTTTGGAAGACGGAGAATGACGGCACCAGCTGGACCCCGGTGTTCGAGCACGAGGGCTCTTATTCCATTGGGGACGTGAAGCTCGATCCGAAAAATCCTTCGATCGTGTGGGTGGGAACGGGAGAGAGCAATTCGCAGCGCAGTGTTGGCTATGGCGATGGGATTTACAAGTCGGAAGATGGCGGCAAGAGCTGGAAGAACCTCGGACTGAAGTACTCCGAACACATTGGCCGCATCGCAATCGATCCCAAAGATTCAAACGTCGTCTACGTCGCAGCGGAAGGGCCGCTCTGGTCAAGCGGCGGAGATCGCGGGCTTTATAAGACGACGGATGGAGGACAAAGCTGGAATAAAGTGCTCAACATCAGCGAGCACACCGGAGTGGTGGATGTGGTCATCGATCCAGATGACCCGGCTGTCCTTTATGCCGCCGCGTACCAGCGCGAGCGCCGCGTCTGGAGCCTGGTGGATGGGGGCCCGGAGAGCGGCATTTATAAGTCCATGGATGCGGGAAAAACATGGACCAAGCTGAAATCGGGCCTGCCGGCGGTGGACATGGGGCGCATCGGTCTGGTGATTTCTCCGGCGGATACCAGCGTGATCTACGCCACTGTTGAAGCCGCTGAGGGGAAGGGCGGCATCTTCCGCTCTCGCGATCATGGCGCCACGTGGGAGCGCCGCAACAGCTTCGATCAGGGCGCGATGTATTACGGGCAGATCATCGCCGACCCCAGGAATGTGGACCGAATCTATGTGATGAACGTGCTCATGCGGGTTTCCAATGATGGCGGAAAGACGCTGGCATTGCTGGGAGAAAAGGCCAAGCACGTGGATAATCACGCGCTCTGGATCGATCCCGAGGACACAAATTACTATCTTGACGGCTGCGATGGCGGGGTTTACGAAAGCTATGACCGCGGCGCCACCTGGCTCTACAAGAGCAACCTGCCGCTGGCCCAGTTCTATGATGTGGCGGTGGATACTGCCGCGCCGTTTTACTACGTCTATGGCGGAACACAGGACAACAACTCTCTCGGCGGCCCATCGCGCAGCAGGAACATCGCCGGCATCGTGAACTCCGATTGGTTTGTGACCTATGGCGGCGACGGCTTTCGCTCCCAGGTCGATCCCGAAGACCCCAATACCATCTATGCGGAATATCAGTATGGGAACCTGGCGCGCTATGACCGGCGCACCGGCGAGCAGGTTGGCATCCAGCCGCAGCCCGGATCGGATAATGTCCCATTGCGGTGGAACTGGGACTCGCCGGTCCTCATCAGCCCGCACAATCACCACCGCCTTTACTTTGCCGCCAACAAGCTCTTCCAGAGCGACGATCGCGGCGACTCCTGGAAGCAGATCAGCGGCGATCTAACACGCCAGCTTGACCGCGACAAACTGCCGATCATGGGCAAAATATGGGGGCCGGACGCGGTCGCCAAAAATCAATCGACCTCTTTCTATGGCAACATCGTCGCCCTCTCCGAATCGCCGAAAAAAGAAGGGCTGCTTTACGCCGGCACCGATGACGGTCTTATCCAGGTCACGAACGACGATGGCGGCCACTGGACACGATATGAATCCTTCCCCGGCGTCCCCGATAGGACCTACGTAAGCCGCCTGCTCGCCTCGCAACACGATGTCAATGTCGCATACGCGGGCTTCGACAATCACAAGAACGGCGATTTCAGGCCCTATCTGCTGAAGAGCGGGAATGGCGGCCAGAGCTGGAGCTCGATTGCCGGCAATCTTCCGGAGAATGGTTCAGTCCTCGCCATCGCCGAGGACCCGGTTGATCCCAAGCTGTTATTTGTGGGCACGGAGTTCGGCCTCTTCTTCAGCTCCAATGGTGGCGGAAGCTGGACGCAGTTGAAAGGCAATCTGCCAACCATCCCGGTGCGCGACCTGGTGGTACAGAAGCAGATGAACGATCTGGTGGTCGCCACCTTCGGGCGCGGCTTCTATGTCCTCGACGACCTCACCCCGTTGAGCAATCTCACCAGCGCCAGGCTGAATGAAAAGGCAGCGGTGTTTCCCATCCGGGAGGCCTGGATGTACATCGAGGAGCGTCCATTGGGAGGCCGCGGATCGGGGCAGGGCGAGGCTTATTACGCCGCCGACAATCCGCCCTTTGGTGCCACCATCACGTACTACTTAAAGGAAAAGTTTAAGAGTAAAAAAGAGCTGCGCCAGGAGCGCGAGAAGGCAGCGGAAAAAACGCAAAGCGCGGAGCAGGGCAGCGCTTCCGCTAAACCCGGCAAAGGCAAGTCCGCGGGGAAGAATGCGGCGAACCCGCAGCCGCCGCCCTATCCATCCCCCGAGGAATTGCGCGCGGAGAGTGAAGAGGAGCCGCCGGCCGTCTATCTTACGATCTCCGATGCAAGCGGCCATCCCATTCGACGGATTCCGGCCAGCAATGCGACTGGAATGAATCGCGCCTCCTGGGACCTGCGCTATCCCGTTACCGAGCTGCGCACTACGTCAAGTCTCCCTGAAGAAGAAGAGGAGAATGCCGCATCCGGCTCCGGCATGATGGTCCTTCCCGGCCAATATACCGCTACGCTTTCGGAAAAGAGCGACGGGCAATGGAGCGATCTCACCCAACCCGTGCCCTTCCAGGTGGTGGTTGAAGGCGGTAAACAGATGAATGAGCAGGACCGGGCCGCGCTGCAGGCCTTTCAGCAAAAGGTTGGAAGCCTGGAGCGTGCGCTGGCGGGCGCCATCGGCGCCGCAAACGAGGTGACCACGCGGTTGACTCAGATCCACAAGTCGTTGCGCGAGACCCCCTCGGATGTCCGTAACCTGATGGCCACGGCGGACCAACTGGAGACGCGCAATCGCGACATCCTGCGGTTGCTGCGGGGCGACCAGATTCTTGCCGCCCGCAATTACAATGTGCCGGTTTCGATCAAGGACAGGGTCGACCAGATCATGTTCGAAGAGCGCTTTTCGACGCAGAAGCCGCCGCAGACGCACATTGATTCCTACAATGTTGCCGCGCAGCAATTCCGTGAACAGCTCGCGGCGCTGCGGCAACTGGTCGAGGTGGACCTGAAGAAATTGGAAGACGATATGGAAAAGGCCGGCTCTCCCTGGACCCCAGGACACGTGCCGCAGTGGAACGAGCAGTAAACGCGAAGACGATCACCGTTTTTGCGCGACCAACTCGGCCACCCCTTTGTTCGTGACGGTTTCGCGATAGTGGAGCACTCGCAGCTCGCGGAAGGCGTGCAGCAGCTCGTTCGATTGCAGCAGATGCATGGGATGGCTGGGGCCTCTCCCGCCGGAGAGCCTCGGGTGCTCGCTGGTGTAGGTCTTGTAAACGAGTATGCCGCCGGGCGCCAGCGCGCGCAGCAATGCAGGGAAAAGCTCGCGCTGCAGATAGAAAAATACCAGGACCAGCTCATACGATTCCGTGCCTAATTCGGCAAAGCGCAGGTCTTCGTTCCTGACCTCAAGCGCCAGGCCGCGCTCCGCGGCATGTTGCCGCGCCTTCTGAGCGCCGACGTCGGAGACATCGATCAGCGTCGTCTGCCAGCCCCGCTCGGCCAGATAAAGGGTATGGCGTCCGGTCCCGCCGGCCAGGTCCAGCGCGCGCTTTGAATGGCCCTCGCCCAGCAATGGCTGGATATAGTCCTGGTAGGCATTTACCAGCAGCGGATCAGCTTCGAGAGGGCCGTGCGAGCCTTCGGCGAATCTCCTGTTCCATGCGTCTCGTTCCGATTCAGGCAAGGGTTCTTCCCCGGGAGTTCTCACCACGCCATCCAGTTTAGAGCAGCAATCGGCTTTTTTCCTGCGATATACTGGCTTTAGCGCAATGCCTTCCACCATGGAAAAGACGTTCTATCTCGAGACCTTCGGCTGCCAGATGAATGTGCACGACTCCGAAAAGGTGATCGGCACCCTGGTGCAGCAGGGCTACACCCAGGTAGAGACCGTGGAAGAGGCCGGCCTCGTCCTGTACAACACCTGCTCCATCCGTGACAAGGCGGAGC
>CAYTQA010000166.1:0-5492 GCA_964439495.1 uncultured Terriglobales bacterium
CCGACAAGGTCGGCTTCCCCAACCTCGATATCCGCAATCACAACATGGCCGGAGCGCCTCAAATCATCAAGATAGGAGTGGAGGTCCTCGATTTCAAGGTTGAGTCGCAGCTTTTCGAAGATGAGTTCCTCCGCCTCTTTCCCCGTCATGCTGGCAGTGTAAGTATTGCCGGAAAGGGACTGGAAAGACAGCTCGTATATGTCGGAAATCTCCCCGCTCTTGCTTATTTTTTTGATGTCCAGAGTGCCTCGGGCCATATCGCCTCCTTGTTATCTAAGATGAGGGACGCGGGTGCTTAGTTTTTCTGAAAAATTGTTGAAACTAAATTTGAAGGGTCGCACCCCCTCTAAAAATTTCTTGTTTTTCCCCACAGCAAATCGGGCCAACCTACCTGAATAAAGCTCCTTTCTAATCTACTGTGCTCCGCAAGATCATTCTCTGCTGGAGCGCGGCACGACAAGAGATGAAAGACACGAAAGACAAAAGCAAGGGAGATATTCATAAATGAAACGTTTAACAATGCTCTTATTGTTCTTCGGATTGAGCGCCGCGCCCGCGCTCTTTGCCCAGGACCACGGCGAGGCAGGCGTATATCTGGATTATTTCCGTGTGCATAACGCCAACAACCTTAACCTTTATGGGGTAGGCGGAAGGTTAAGCCTGAATGTTCATCCCAATGTCGCGCTCGAAGCCGAAGGCTCCTACGACTTCGAACAGAGTTATAACACCCTTACCTTCAATACAAGTACCGGCACAACCAATACGACCCGTTCCAGCCTGCGCCTTTATCACGGGCTCTTCGGGCCGAAATTTCAGTTCACCCGGAACTTTCCCATTCGACCCTTTGTCACTTTGAAGGGTGGATTTCTGCGTTTTGGCACCAACACTGGTCCGGCCACATTTGGAAATGCCCAGCTCACCACGTTTAACAATACCGACCTGAATGGGGTCTTTTATCCCGGTGGCGGAGTTGAATTGTTCGCCGGTCCGCTCGGTATTCGCGCCGAAGTTGGAGATGAGATCTATTTTGACAATGGCGCCAATCACAATCTGAAGATCATGGTAGGCCCGACCATCCGCTTCTGATTTCCTGGGCGACCGCCAAAAAAATGCGACTGGTGAGGAATGCTCATCGGTCGCATTTTTATTTTTGAGAGACATGGAATGGCTTAATCCTCCCGCGCACCTGTAAGATTGTAGTTTTAGCTTATGGTCACGATCGACGACATACGGGAGGCATACGGGAGGATTCGAGAGTCCATTTTCATCTCGCCCTGCTCTTACTCCGAGACTTTTTCGCAGCTTACCGGCAACACGGTGTTTCTGAAGCTGGAGAACCTGCAGATGACCGGCTCCTACAAGGAGCGGGGCGCGTTAAACAAAATCCTCACCCTCACGCCGGAAGAGCGCAAGGGGCTGGTTGCCGCATCGGCGGGCAATCACGCCCAGGCCGTCTCTTACCATGCGACCAAGCGCGGCATCCCTGCCCAGATATGCATGCCTCTGCCTACCCCGCTCAACAAGGTGATGGCAACTCGCCGCTATGGCGCGGAGGTGGTCCTGCATGGGGCAAACTACGATGAGGCCTGCGACGAGGCGCGCCGCCGCTGCGAGCAGCAGGGCCTGACCTTTCTTCATCCCTTTGACGACGATGCGGTGATTGCCGGGCAGGGAACTCTGGGCCTGGAGCTGATCGAGCAATGCCAGGAGCTTGAGGTGGTCGTAACCGCGATCGGCGGTGGTGGCTTGATCAGTGGCATGGCCTGCGCGCTAAAACATCATAATCCGCGCATTCGCGTCATAGGGGTGCAGACCTCGCGGCTGCCCTCGATGAAAGTGGCGGTGGCGGAGCAGCATCCGGTCACGCTGCCGGTGGCGACTACTCTGGCCGATGGGATCGCGGTCCGCCGCGCCGGAGAACGCACGCTGCCCATGGTGCGGAAGTACGTGGATGAGATCGTGACCGTGGAGGAAGAAGAGATCGCCAATGCCATCCTCCTTCTGCTGGAGCAGGAGAAGACCCTGGCCGAAGGGGCGGGCGCGGCATCGGTGGCCGCGCTGTTGAACCAGAAGACATCCTGCATGGGAAAGAAGGTGGCGGTCATCATCTCCGGAGGCAACATCGATGTCTCCATGCTGTCGCGCATCATAGAACGCGGTCTGGTGAAGGACGGTCGCCTGATCCGGCTGCGCATCCATCTGCCCGATTATCCCGGCGCGCTCCACATGCTCACCGGTGTCCTGGCCCAGATCCGGGCGAACATTGTGGAAACTTCCTATGACCGCGCCTATTTCGGCGTGAACCTGGGGGACACGGCCATCGATCTCACTATGGAGACCCGCGGCTCCGAGCATGTCAAAGAGATCATCTCAGCCCTGAATACCGCGGGTTACGTTTTCGAGCGCATCGTCTAGTTCCAGAGCTGCCGGTTCGGATCTGATTTCCAACTTGCATGCACTTCCTGTTTGACATTGCCGCAGTGTAACATTTAGCGTTACTCCGGCTTCAAAGGGCAGTTCCGCACTTTATCAATGGGGGATTTTCTTATTATGCGAAAGCTTACATGCGGCATGGGAATGCTGTTGCTGCTGGTGGTGGGGATGTTTGCGCAATCGGCATCCACTTCCCGATCTCAAGTAGACCAGAGGGTCGAATCGATTTTGAGCAAGATGACCCTGGAACAGAAGATCGACATGATCGGCGGCGTGGATGGGTTTTATATACGCGGCTATAAGGACCTGGGAATACCAAGATTGAAGATGTCCGATGGGCCGCTGGGAGTAAGAAATTATGGTCCAGCCACGACCTTTCCCGCCGGAATCTCAATGGCTGCCTCATTCGACCCGGAGCTTGTGAAGCGGGTAGGCACGATTATTGGCCAGGATGCGCGGGCCCGCGGCGTCCACTTTCTGCTGGGACCAGGCGTGAATATCCATCGCGCTCCCATGTGCGGACGCAACTTCGAATATTACGGCGAGGATCCATTTCTGGCCTCGCGCACGGTAGTGGGTTACATCACCGGTATCCAGAGCCAGGGCGTGATTGCAACCGTCAAGCACTTCTTCGCCAATAACCAGGAATATAACCGTCACAATATCAGCTCCGATATGGATGAGAGGACGGCGCGCGAAATCTATCTGCCGACCTTTGAGGCAGCCGTCAAAGAGGCCCATGTGGGCGCGATCATGGACTCCTATAACCTGGTAAACGGCGTCCATATGACGCAAAACGGATTGTTCAATACCCAGATCGCCAAGAAGGAATGGGGTTTTACCGGCATCATCATGTCGGACTGGGACGCGACCTACGACGGTGTAGCGGCGGCCAATGGTGGCCTGGACCTGGAAATGCCTTCGGGTAAATTCATGAACCGCCAAAACCTCTTGCCCGCGGTCCAGCAGGGCAAGGTCTCCGTGGCCACCATCGACGACAAAATCCGCAGAATACTTCGCACCGCAATCCAGTTTGGTTTCCTGGATCGCGATCAGACCGATCCCAATATTCCTCTTTTCAACCAGGAAGGCCGCAAGGTCGCCTTGGAAGCGGCCAAGGCCGGCATGGTCCTGTTGAAGAATGACGGCAATCTTCTGCCGCTGGACAAGAACAAAATCAAGACCATCGCCATTATCGGACCGGATGCCTATCCCGCAGTCCCGATCGGCGGAGGCAGCGCCGGTGTCCGTCCTTTTGTGGAAGTCAGCTATATGGAAGGGCTCACAAATTATTTGGGCAGCAATGCCCGAGTGCTTTACCATCGCGGCCTGCCTACCCTGGGCGAGATGGCCATGGGGACGGAATTCAGCACGGACTCCAATGGCGGCGAACATGGCCTGAAGGCGGAGTTTTTCAAAGGCACTACGCTGGAAGGTTCGCCCGCGACTACCCGCACCGACCAGCACGTTAATTTTGAGCGCGGTCTGGGCTCGGGCGTTCCATCCTATCCGCTCTCAGCCCGCTGGACCGGCTATTTCACTCCCAAACATGCAGGCCAGCACACCGTTTTTGTGGCCGGCACTAATGAGAATGGCGGCTCCCGGCTCTATATTGACGACAAACTGGTGGTGGACAACTGGACCCGCGTCACCGCCCTGGTGAACCAGGCAACGCTCTCCCTCGATGCCACTCCTCATAAAGTCCGTCTGGAATTTTTCTCCACCGGAGGCTGGGGGGTGAACCGCATCGTGATGGGCATCATAGCCCCGGACGATGTAGTCGCTCCAGAAGCGAAGGAGCTGGCTTCCCATGCGGATGCGGTCATCCTCGCCCCTGGCTTCGATCCTCAGAGCGAGAGCGAAGGAGGGGACCGCACCTTCCAGCTGCCGCCGGGACAGGATGCCCTGATCCAGGCGCTGCTCAATGCCAACAAGAACACGGTTGTGGTACTCACTGCGGGAGGCAATGTGGACATGACGCAATGGATTGACCACACACCTGCGCTCGTCCATGCATGGTATGCCGGCCAGGAGGGCGGCACGGCCCTGGCCCAATTGCTGTTTGGGGAATTCAGTCCTTCGGGCAGGCTTCCTGTCACTTTCGAGCGCCGCTGGGAGGATAACGCGGTTTACAACAGCTACTATCCGCAAGACGACGAGAAGAAAGTGGCCTACAAGGAAGGCATCTTCGTGGGATACCGGTACTTTGAAAAGAACGGCAAAAAACCGCTGTTCCCGTTTGGCTACGGTCTTTCCTACACCACCTTTGCCTACAGCAACCTGTCCGTTACCCCCGGCACAGTGCGCGATGCAGGCACGGTGACAGTCTCATTCGACGTGAAAAATACAGGGAACAGGGAAGGCGCTGAGGTCGCGCAGGTATATGTTGGCGATCACCACGCCAGTGTTCCCCGCCCGGTGAAGGAGCTCAAAGGCTTTTCCAAGGTCTATCTCCAGCCGGGAGAGAGCAAGAAGGTCAGCGTGACCCTGAACCGCCGGTCGTTCTCCTATTTCGATCCAACCGCAAAGGAATGGAAGGCTGCTCCCGGGGAGTTCGATATCCTGGTGGGCCGCTCCTCGGCGGAGATCGAGCTTCAGGGCAAGGTTATCCTGCAACACTGAAGCCGTTGCGTAGATAAAAAGAGCTGGAGCTTTGAAAGCTCCAGCTCTTTTGTTTTTAATACCTTAGCGGACTTTGCTCGAGCCGGAGATGCAGATTTTTCAGCTCGCGCCTCTTCACCCGCGTGACGGGACCGGCGCTTGCTCAACATGACAGCATTCTGAACGCGTTCTTGTTATCGGCTGGCGCGGAGTTTAGCTCCCTTTACTTCCAGCTCGTTTACTACCTGCTGAACATTGGGGATGCGTGAGGCCAGGGTCTGAGCATCGGCACGCTGCTGGTCCGTGTGCACGGTACCTTTCAGGGTAAGAGTCCCATTTTTCGAGGAAAAATGAATGTCCTGCTTGCCAAGCCGATTTTCCAGCAGGGCGGCCTTGTAATTCTTCTCGATTCCATCATCCAGGTTTTTGTCGATTTCCTTGGCCATATCGCCGGCGCC
>CAYTQA010000166.1:5502-7374 GCA_964439495.1 uncultured Terriglobales bacterium
GCCGATCTCATTGGCCACAACCATTCCGGTGGCGCTTTGGCGCGCAATGTCCTCTGCCTGCTGTTTCTGGTCCAGGGAATTTACATCGCCGGAAAGAGTGACCACGCCTTTGTGGCGGTCTTCCGAGACGTTCACATCTTTCAATTGGGCATTATCCAGCGCCTTCTTTACGTTGTCCTTTACCGAAGGGGTGTTGGCGCGTTGTTGCGAGCAGGCAATGGCGAACATCATGGTCAGCGCTATCAGGGCCGTTAAAAATCTTTTTTGCATGGGGGATCTCCGTCTGTAGGGTCGCAGCCGGCAACCGATCTGCCGCCTGGTTTCCGATTTGTCTCTTGTGAGATGCGCCGGCAGGAGCGGAGGAGGGCCGGGGAGATGAAGGGAGTGCTTGCCCGGTTACCGCACCGCGAGAGCTGAAACCATGGCATCAAAAATTTTGAAGCCATCGGAGGAGCCAAGCAAGCCTTCGCTGGAGCGGTCGGGATGGGGCATCATTCCGAGCACATTCCGTCCCTGGTTACAGATTCCGGCGATATTCTCAAGCGAACCGTTGGGATTGGCTTCGGCCGTGATCCGGCCGCGCTCGTCGCAATAGCGGAATACGATCCGTTCCTGGCGCTTGAGCGTGGCCAGCGTCTCCGCATCGCAAAAGTAATTGCCTTCCATATGTCCGATGGGGAGCTTCAGGACTTCGCCCTTCCTGCCGTTACTGGTAAATGGCGTTTCGCTGGATTCCAGGCGCAGATAGACCTGACGGCATATATATTTCAGCCCGGAATTTCTCAGCAGGGCCCCGGGAAGCAGGCCGCTCTCGCAAAGAATCTGGAAGCCATTGCAGATCCCGAGCACAAGCCCGCCGGACTCAGCGAAGCGCTTCACTTCCTGCATGACCGGAGCGAATTTTGCGATGGCGCCGGTGCGCAGATAGTCCCCATAGGCGAAGCCCCCGGGAACGATGATGGCATCGCAGTTTTCCAGGTCATGGGTCTCATGCCACAGAAACGTGACTGGCTGCTTCGCAATCGATCCGATCACATGGTAGGTGTCATGATCGCAATTGGATCCAGGGAAGACCAGAACGCCGAATTTCATAACTCCAGTTTATCAAGATTCGAAGCAAAATATGGGACCTTCCATCCCTCGGGGACTGCGGGAGAAAATGGCGTGACCGGAAGGCGCCACCGCCTGAGCCGCACGCAGGACGGTTGCCATGAGTAAATCCGCTCGCATCTAATCATCCCGATGAGAGTCCATCCTCACCTGCGCACCACCGGAGAGGCCCTGAAGCATTGGTTTGTCGCCATGGTCTATGACGCGCTGGCGGTGGGCTCGATGTGGCTGGTTGGCCTGCTCATTCTGCGCGTCCCATTTGCATTCTTCTGGGCCCTGATCGGCGGATTGTGCCAATTTGTGCCCAACTTCGGTCCGGTGATTGCGGTGATTGGTCCGGCGCTGGTGGCGGCGTTTACCGGGGGATGGGAGCGCTTTCTCTATGTGCTCATCCTCTATGCCATTATTGCCGCAACAGACGGGATCTTTCTTCAGCCATATCTGATGAAGAAGAGCACGAAGGTGCCCATCTGGGCTTCGATTCTCGCGCCCATTATGCTGGGCATGCTCATCCCGTTCTGGGGGGTGCTTCTGGCCGCCCCCTTGCTGGCGGTGGTCTATGCCTTCAAAACCCGGCGGGCCCTTCCCCCGGCGGCAGGGACAGACATCCAGCCACGCTAAACCGATGCTATACTTCTGTTGTTCGTTTCAGAATGGGCCGGAATGGCTGTGCCTGTTCCATCTTCAACCAAGCAGTTCGATTCGAGGTCAACATGTCGGGCCACTCAAAATGGGCCACAATTAAGCATAAAAAGGGCGCGC
>CAYTQA010000167.1:0-4445 GCA_964439495.1 uncultured Terriglobales bacterium
TTGGGTTGAAATGGCGGATTTCCACCCAGGAAGATGGAGTCGCTCACCCCCAGGCGGGTATAGAAGCGTCCTCCGCCAGCGCGAAGCACGGTCTTGTTATCAAGCTGGTAAGCCAGGCCCAGCCGGGGCTGAATGTCATTCCATTGAATGTCGGAGTAGTGGTTGGGCACATTGTGGAAGAGGCCGTTGTACAAGGTAGTATTGGCCTCGGGCACATGGGCTGCCGCGGAAGAGGGGAAGCCGTTTCCGGGAATGACCATGCCGTTATAACGCTGCGCAATAGTAGGCGAACCGACGATGAGACCGCTCTTGGGATCGATCGTGACCGCGTTCGCCGGATTGTAAAAGCTGGGATCGAAGACGATCATGTTTCCCCAGATCGCGTGATAAGGAACGATCACGGAGTAACGCAGGCCGCCGCTCAGCGTCAGTTTCTGAGTGGCCTTCCATGAGTCCTGCGCGAAGGCCTCATACATATTGGAACGGAAGACGGTGTAGGCACGATGGCCAATCTCCGAATAGCTGTCGAACAATCCCAGGGCCGCATTTGCCGCCGCCGCGCCCGAAGAAGCCACAAGATAGCCCGGCCGTACGAATTTTCCTCCGTTATCGCTGAAGAGGAACTGTCCATTCTGGTTGTTGGTGCAGGTGTTGCAGGCCGATACGTTGATTTCATCGTTGTCATTCTCGCCGGAGTGCTCGAAGAGACCACCGAACTTGAAGGTGTGGTTCCCTGTGACCCAGCTAAAGCTGTCCGAGACATCGATGATCGGTCCGGAGGAATGCGACGGATACGGGCCGCCACTCAGTCCGGAGAAGGCGGACATGTTCACGCTTGGAATGCGCGTGGGGATCAGCTTGGTATCTGTGAATATATATGGGTAATTAAGGCCCACCGTGGTGCGGTCAAGGAAATGCGCCTGATCGACCGGAATGTGGACGTCGTCCAGGCTGCCGGTCACCAACAGCTCATTGACCTTCGTCGGGCTGATGGTCCATACGTAATTGATTGAATTGGTCTGGTTGGGACGGTCGAAATACTTTGGCGTTTCGTTTGTGCCACCGTCCAGAGGCTGATATTCAAAGAAAGTGAAGTAGACCCGGCGGAACCGAAGCTGCTGGTTGCCGGTGAGGTTGTAGTCAACAGCAATGGTGTCCTTGCGCTGATTTTGCGGGTGTTTCGCATTGAAAAACCAGTTTCCTCTGCCAATCGGAGTAGTCAGATTCGGCATTGGATAGGCTTTCAGAATGCCCAATCCATTGGGGCTTGCAGCCGATCCGGTTGTACTGGTTAATGGAATGATATTGCCGGGGAACGGCAGGCCGGTCTTTGGGTCCACGAGCTGCACGGCCTTGCCATAAAAAATGTTCTTCGGATCCAGCAGTTCGCTGAAATTTCCCTGCCGCATGAGGGCCGTTGGGACGGTCAGGGTGCTCGAATCGGTAAAGACGTATCGTACCCATTCTTCTCCCCAATAGAAGAAGAGCTTGGTCTTGTCGGTGTTGAAATGGTTGGGAATGTAGACCGGACCACCGATGTTGTAACCAAACTGATTGTAGTGGATGGGAGGCGTGATGAACGCGGTTGCCGGAGAATGGTTGCGCTGCCAGCTATTAGCGTTGAAGATGGTGTTGCGCACGTAATCGTAAGCCGCGCCGTGAAAGGTTTGCGTGCCGCTCTTGGAAATAATACGGATCTCGCCGCCCGACGCTCGCCCGTATTCCGCCGGATAATCCGCCGTGAGGATCTGGATCTCCTGCGTCGAATCCACATCGGCGGCGCCAATGCTGGTGCCATTGGAGCGTGTCCGGACCGCGGGAGCGCCGTCGTACGTAATCAGGCTTTCGGGAGTACGGGCGCCATTGATGTTCGAGGGGCCCTGGCTGAAGTTGAAGTTGAGACCCGAGAGGTTTCCGCCGCGCGTACCCGGGACCAGGTTCGCCATAAAGATCGGGTTGCGACCGTTCAGTTCGAGCGAGTCAATCTGTTGCCGGGTCACGAGTTTTTGCACCGCTGCCGATTCCGTCTGCAACTGCACGGCCGCGGCTGAAACCTCAACCGTCTGATTGACCGCGCCAACTGTCATGGTCGCATCCACGACCAGATTCGAGCTGGGATCGAGCTTGTTGTTGGCGGATTGGAAACGCTCGAATCCAGGCGCCTCCGCCGTGATCGTATAAAGGCCGGGGGGAACATTGGTGATGGTGTAATAGCCGGATTCGTTCGTGGTGGCCTGGCGGGAGACGCCGCTCTGGTTTTGCACCGTGATCTTCGCGTTAGGGACCGTCGCCCCCGAGGGATCTTTCACGAAGCCCGAAATTCGACCCAGGTCGGATTGCCCGAAAACAAGCGTCAGGCTCAGGCAAATCAGGGACCCAACGCACAAAAGAAAACGCATGCTGCGAGAAACTCGCGTAAACATGTTCAACCTCCTCCAATTGAACATCCGAAGCAACAACATTTTTAAAAAATAAAATTTGTGGAGGACCGCTGGGCGCAGGGGCAGATTCGTCCGGCGACTTCCAGTTCGGAATTCTTCCGAGGCTGAGAAGTATCTAACGAGCGCGTCTTGGAAATCAAGTCAAAAGTCCATGAATTGTTGTACACTTCCGCAGGTCAGTGCAATCTGCGATCGCTGCTTCACGTAAATCTTCTTTACGCTGGGCGAATGTTCTTTAAGTTTTTATTAAAATCAGCCACGCCCACGCGGTGAGCGCAGAGAATGATTAACGAATGATTTCGATCAGTTGATTTTTACGAGAAGAACTCCGGGCCATTCATCCTCATAACCGTGGCCGGTGTTTATGGAGAGAAATTCATGCTGCTGAACCTGAAGCGATTGTGCCTGGTACTACTGATCTGTGTGGGAATGCTCAGTGTGGCCCAAAGCCAGACCGCCACCGCGCCCGCCCCTGACCTGACCAAACAACCGACGCTGTTCGTGGTCGGTTACGCGCATCTGGACACGCAGTGGCGGTGGGAATATCCAAAGGTCATCCGCGAGTATCTCCCGGATACCATGCACAAAAACTTCGATCTCTTCGAGAAATATCCGCATTACATCTTCAATTTCAGCGGCGCCAACCGGTACCGCATGATGAAGGAGTATTACCCAGCCGATTACGAAAAAATAAAGCGGTACGTGGCTGCCGGGCGCTGGTTTCCGGCTGGCTCCTCCATGGAGGAGAGCGACGTCAACTCGCCTTCGGCGGAGTCGATCTTCCGGCAGGTCCTCTACGGCAACCGTTATTTTCGCCGCGACTTCAGCAAGGCCAGCGCCGAATACATGCTGCCGGATTGCTTTGGCTTTCCCGCGTCCTTGCCCAGCATTCTGGCCCACGCGGGCGTTAGGGGTTTCTCCACGCAAAAACTGACCTGGCATTCCGCGGCCCCGGTCGGTGGACCGGGCTCGGTGGAAGATACGCCGGTGGGAATCCCGTTCAATGTCGGCCTGTGGCAAGGTCCGGATGGCAAGAGCATTATTGCGGCGCTGAATCCTGGGGGTTATGGCGCCAACATCACCGATGATCTCAGCAAGAGCTGGGCGGCACGAGTGCAGTTGGACGGCCAGGCCAGCGGACTTTTCACCGATTATCACTATTATGGCACCGGCGACATTGGCGGCTCTCCCCGCGAACCCTCGGTAAAGTTGCTGGAAGCCATCGTGACCAAAAGCATGACGGTCATGCCGCCTCCGCCACCTGCCGGCCAGCCTCGGCAGCAAGAGATGCCGACGACCGGCCCCGAAGTTCAGGTGGGCGACGGCCCCGTTCAAGTTATCTCCTCCACCGCCGAGCAGATGTTTCTTGATATCAAGCCCAACCAAGTCGAGCGGCTCCCGCGCTATAAGGGGGACCTGGAGTTGACCGAACACTCGGCGGGCTCGCTTACATCGCAGTCCTACCAGAAGCGTTGGAACCGCAGGAACGAACTGCTGGCCGACGCCGCCGAAAAGGCCTCTGTTGCCGCTGAGTGGCTGGGTGGCCGCCCTTATCCTCGCGAGCGTCTGAACAACGCCTGGACGTTGGTCCTGGGCGGCCAGTTCCACGACATCATGGCTGGCACCGCTACCCCAATGGCGTATGAATTTTCGTGGAACGATGACGTGCTGGCGATGAACCAATTTGCCGGCGTGCTGACCAGCGCCACGGAGGCAGTCGCCTCCGGCCTGAACACCGAAACCAGGGGCACGGCAATCGTGGTCTACAATCCTTTAAACATTCAGCGCGAAGATGTGGTGGAAGCCAATATCACTTTTCCCAATGGCGCGCCGAAGAACGTACGCGTCGTTGGACCGGATGGCAAAGCAGCGCCCGCGCAATTAGCCGGTACGGAGAATGGGACCACGAAGGTCCTCTTTCTGGCAACCGCGCCTTCGGTTGGCTACGCGGTTTATGACGTGCAGCCCGCCGCAACTCCCGCCATGGCATCGGAGCTCAAAGTC
>CAYTQA010000167.1:4455-7360 GCA_964439495.1 uncultured Terriglobales bacterium
AATGCCCGGTATCGCGTCCAATTGGACCATAACGGTGACGTATCCAGCATCTTCGATAAGAAAGCCAGCAAAGAGCTGCTCTCCGCTCCGGCGCGCCTCGCTTTTCAGACTGAAAAGCCACACGATTATCCCGCATGGAACATGGATTGGACCGACCAGCAGAAGCCGCCCCGGGCTTTTGTCCAGGGACCGGCAAAGGTGCGCATCACCGAGAATGGCGCGGCGCGTGTAGCCATTGCCGTGGAACGCGAAGCGGAAAATTCAAAATTCATCCAGACCATCCGTCTCGCCGCCGGTGATGCTGGCAACCGGGTGGAATTCGCCGATGCGATCGACTGGAAGAGCAGCGAGGCGGCGCTCAAAGCCACCTTCCCCCTGACCGCCGCAAATCCACTGGCAACCTACAATTGGGACGTTGGCACAATTCAGCGCGGCAACGACGATCCGAAAAAATACGAGGTCGCCTCGCACCAGTGGTTCGATCTTACCGACCAGGGCGGGGCTTATGGGGTCACCGTGCTCTCGGACTGCAAATACGGCTCCGATAAACCGGATGACAACACCCTGCGCCTGACGCTGATCTATACGCCCGGGCTGGGCGAAGGCAACACCAAGGCCTATCGAGACCAGACGACCCAGGATTGGGGCAATCATGAAATCGTGTATGGCCTCGCCGGACACACCGGCGACTGGCGGCAGGAGCAGACAGACTGGCAGGGCTACCGCCTCAATCAGCCGCTCATCGCCTTCGAAAGTTCGAAACATCCGGGAGCCTTGGGCAAAACGTTTTCCCTGCTGCATCTGAACAACAGCCGGGTGCGCGTGCTCGCCCTGAAAAAAGCCGAGGACAGCAACGATATGATCGTCCGGCTGGTTGAAACCAGCGGCCAACCGGAGCAGGACGTCCGCATCGCCTTTGCCGCTCCTGTTGTTTCGGCCCAGGAGGTCAATGGACAGGAAGAACGCGTCGGCGCGGCCAGGCTGGCCAACGGCGAAGTGATCACCAGCTTTGAACCGTACCAGCCACGCACCTTTGCGGTGAAGCTCGCCGCTCCGCGCGCCAGGATGGCCGCTCCGCAATCGCGCCCCGTCACTTTGAATTACGATTTGGCGGCAGCCACTACCGACGGGACACAATCGAAAAATGGCTTCGCCGCCGACGGTCGCAGCCTGCCTGCGGAGATGTTGCCCGACGAAATTCCCTATGCCGGAATCCATTTTGCTCTTGTTCCCGCGCAAACCGGGAAGGCGGATGCGCTGGTCGCCCGCGGACAGACCATTCCATTGCCGCCCGGCCAGTTCAACCGGGTTTACGTGCTGGCTGCTTCGGCGGATGGCGACCAGAAAGCCACGTTTCGGATTGCCAACAAGCCGGTGGAACTGACCATCCAGGATTGGGGTGGTTTTATCGGACAGTGGGACGACCGCAAAGGTACCATCCACGAAGAACCGATACCACCGCGGCCAGGCGCTCCGGCCCAACCTGCGGGAACTCCACCCAGGATGCGGACGGTGTGGGAGTTTACCGGCACAATAACTCCGGGCTTCATCAAGCGTTCCGCGGTGGCGTGGTTCTCTTCCCATCGTCACACGGCGGAGGGCGCAAATGAGCCTTATGCCTATTCGTACCTGTTTGCCTATCCCATCGATCTTCCGGCGAACGCCAGAACACTGACGCTGCCGGACAACGACAAAATCCGCATCATGGCCATCACCGTGGCCGATGAGGCAGGACAAGTGCGTCCTGCGCAACCCCTCTATGACACTCTGGAGAATACGGCGATCGAGGCAGGCACGAAGGAAGCGGCGGGTGTCCACTGATCCTAAGCGGATGGCGGACATTGCGCACTTACTCAGGAAGACATTGAGCTGACAGCTGCAAGCTGATAGCTGTCAGCTCATTATTACTGTGCTACACGATTTTTTTGCTGCGTTCTGACGACGACCCACGTTCTTAAAAATTTTGCTTTTTCTCCGTGGCGAATCACCCATTCTTTATTGCAGCGCGAGCAATTCGATGTCGTAGACCAGGGGTCCCGCCGGATTGAAGCCATTTACGGGCTTCTCTCCGTAAGCAAGAGCGGCGGGAATCCAGAAGCGCGCCTTTTCGCCGACCACCATAGTAGGCAGGCCTTCGCGCCACCCCGGCATGGCAATGGCCAGCGGGACCAGCGCCGGATGGTCGCCCGGCACGGTGGATTCGAAGACCCGGCCATTGCTTGTCCAGCAGGTAAAATGCACCCGCACCATGCTGCTCATGGAGGGATGTTTCGTCCCGCTGCCGCTCTTCAGCACCTTGTAAGCCAGGCCCGATGGGGTCTTTACCGCGTCCGCCGGCGGCACACTCAGATCGGCCGGTGTTGGCGGCGTCTTCAGGATGGAGATGAGTTCCAGATCGAATGTCAGGTCGTGCTTCGGAGGCACTTTATCTTCCGGCCTTTTCTGAACATGATGATGATGTCCTTCCGTGAAGGTAAGGTCCGTCGGAAGCCAGAGACGTATCTTCTCGCCGGCGACCATCCCCTGCAGCGCCTCCGAGACCCCCAGAATCGCGGTATTCAGGCAGATGACTTCAAAGTCCATGGAATTCGAGGTTGAAAAAAGCGTGCCATCCCGTTTCCAGGCCACGAACCTTGCCCGCACGCAATCATTGGGAACGGGATGTTCGGCGCTGGTCCCCTCCTTGAGGACCTTCGTCGCCAACCCAGAATCCGTAATCTTTGCATCCGCGGGAGGATCGGCCACGTCCGGCGGAGCAGCCAGCAAAAGCCGCATGGCTTCCCTCTCCGGAGGCTTCTGCTCCTGCTGCTGCGCCTGCATACAAAATCCGGCGGCAGGCACAAAGAAAAGGATTGCGGCGCAAACCGCGAAGCGCGCGCGCGCAAGTAGGTTGTTGAATGGATCG
>CAYTQA010000168.1:0-7332 GCA_964439495.1 uncultured Terriglobales bacterium
CCCCACGGCAGATCCGCAGGAAAGCGTTGCGCCACAATAAAGGCATTCGTGCGCATCGCGGTATAAGGTTGCGCTTTGAAGCAGCATGAACACACAGGAGAATTCATATGAGGACGAGAAGAGAATTTATTGCGGGTGCGGTCACTAGACTGGCGGTCATGGGACTGGAACGGCTGGCGTTCGCCAAACAGCCGGACCGTCCGCTGGGGGTGCAGCTCTACACCGTGCGAAAGCTGGTGGAGTCCGATCTGCCCGGCACGCTGAAGGCGGTCCGCGAGATTGGCTACCGCAACGTGGAGACCTATGCTGCACAGTACAAGTCGAGCGCCAGGGAGCTGCGGACGGCCATTCTCGATCAGGGATTGACGGTACCGAGCGCACATTTCCGATATGAGGGGATGGAGGCGCAGTTCGATTACGCGAAAGAACTGGGAGTGGAGTACATTGTGTGCTCGAGCGTTCCCAGGACGATTGCAAACTCGATGGATGGCTATAAACGCGCTGCCGATCAGTACAACGCCTGGGGCGCCCAGGCGAAGAAAATGGGCATGCGCTTTAGCTTCCATAATCATAACGCGGAATTTAAAAGTTATGACGGAATCACAGGGTTCGATGTGCTGATGCAATGGACAGACCCCTCGCTAGTGCAGTGGCAGATGGATTGCTATTGGGTCGCAGAGGCTGGGTACGATCCGGTAGCCATGCTGCGCCGGCATGGCAAGCGTATGCAGTCGCTCCATTTAAAGGACCGCAAGCCCGGCTTGCCCACCTCGGTGGAACCCGGTCCCAACGCAGGACACTTTACCGAGATTGGCGAAGGAACGCTGGATTGGAGGACGATTTTGCGCTTGGCCCATAAGGAACATATTCACTTTATGTTTGTGGAGCAGGACACGACGGAGCGTCCGCCACTTGAGAGCCTCCGAATCAGCTACGATCACCTGGTAAAGTTCATGAGCTAAAGCGGTGGAAGAATGTGTTCCCTGTTCATGGGACTTGGTGTGTAACTTTTAAGAGGAACCCTCGCAGTGACAAGGCGGATTATGGAACCAGGTTTTCTTGACTCACGAATAAGCATGGATTATTCTTCTCAGTGACTGATAGTAATCGATTAGTATTTTCTTTTGCATACTATTAAATGAATGTTTAAGCCACGTCACAGTCTCCGGTCTGAGGTCGTGGCAATGACGAATGTACATCAGGAGAGCATGGGCGAGGACAATCTACTCGTAATTCAGGGGGGAGGCCCGACGCCTGTAGTCAATGCCAGCTTGTATGGCGTGTTAAAGGAAGCATACCGGCATGGCAAAGGAAAAATATTCGGCGCGCGGCAAGGGCTGGAGGGATTGATTCATGGCAAGGTGGTCAATTTAGGGGGGCTCACACGGTCCCAACTGGAGCTGCTCAGGAGAAGTCCTGGGGCAGCCCTGGGCTCCTCCCGAGTGAAGCCATCCCAATCCGATCTGGAAAGGATCGTGCAATTTCTTCGAAAGCTGGATATTCATTGGGCACTGTTCATTGGTGGAAATGGGACCATGCGTGCCGCCCATATGTTTAGCCAGTTTTGTAAGGATGCCGCATGGGACCTGAGGGTAATCGGCGCCCCCAAGACCATAGATAATGATATCCAGGCGACGAATCGCTGTCCGGGTTATGCCAGCGCAGCCCGCTATGTAGCGCAATCAGCCCGCGATCTTGGGACGGATGTTCGGTCGCTTCCCCAGCCCATATCGATCTTTGAAACCATGGGCCGGAGCGTGGGGTGGCTGGCCGGAGCATCAGCAGCCGGAAAAAGAACGGAACAGGAAGCTCCCCATCTTGTCTACTTGCCCGAAGTTCCCTTTGAGATAGGGAAATTCATTTCCGCCCTTGATCGCGTTCTGCGAAAACAGGGTTGGGCGGTTGTGGTTGTTTCCGAGGGGATCAGGGACAAGACGGGGCGTCCGATCTACGAAACGGAAGAGGCTTCCCAGGCGGACGCGCTCAAGCGTCCTCTTCCCGGCGGTGTGGCCCGTTTTCTCGCCAAAGCTGTCTCCCGGGAGTTAAAGGTACGCTGCCGCGACGAAAAGCCGGGACTTCTTGGAAGAGCGTCCATGTTGCACCTTTCGGCCCAGGATTGGATTGATGCGGAGCTGGTTGGGAGCGCCGCATTTCGCGCCCTGGAGGCGGGCCATCATGACGAAATGGTCGCGCTCACGCCCTTGACTCGGCCGGGAACCGCTGATTGCGAACTGGTATCGCTGGGTTCGGTTACGACTTCGGACAGGGCCATCCCACCGGAATGGCTTTGCGAAGGGGACATACCGGTCAATGGGGGGTTCCTAGGATACGTCTCCCCTTTAATCGGTGATCTGCTGGAATACGATTCTGTTGTCAGCAATATGGAGCTATATGGAAGCGCCTGAAATGCGCACAACATCTTCGCCCATTGGAGTGCTCCTCCTTGGGCGCAAGCGGCCAGGGTTCGATCAGGAATGGAATCGCATGGTCTGCCGGCGAAGTGTGGAGGCCCTGGAGAGTCTGGGTTACACCTGTATTGGGCAAGACACTCCGGTCGTGGACGACCAGTCGCTCGGCCCTGCCCTGCAACATATCCGGCAGAAAGGCTGCGAGGTTCTGGTGATGCTTCAGCCTTCCATGGGCAACGGCCAGCTTTCCCTCAGCTTGGCGCAACTCTGGCCCGGTCCAATCCTCTTATGGGCGACGCCTGAACGTCCGGGCGATGGGAAGGTAAGTTCGTGCTCGCTGGTCGGCCAGCATCTATGGGCGTCGAATCTGCGGCAGGCGGGCCATCCATTCGAGTTCGTGTATGGCGATCCGGACGATGCCTCGGTTCGCCAGGACCTGCTTCGGGGAATCCGACTGTCGCGCACTGCGATGCGATTGCGGCACGTAAAAGTGGGCGTGATCGGCGCACACGCGCCCGGATTTATCGATATCAGCGCCAATCCTTTCCTCTTGCGCCAATCGCTTGGGGTGCAATTGCATTCGTTCAGCCTCCCGCAGTTCATTGATCGCGTCAATAAAATTCCAGAGGCCCGGGTTCGCGAAGATGTTTTGCAGGTGCGAAGATTGAAACTCCCGCTGGTCGATGTGGAGGAAGGGGACCTGGCCGTCAACTCACGTTGCTATCTGGCCATGCTGGACCTGATGCAGGAGGAGAGCCTGGACGCCCTCTCCATCCAGTGCTGGCCCGAGTTGCCTGACGTTCTCGGACAGTGGCCATACCTGGCAATTTCTCGTCTGACCTCCGAAGGGCGGGCAGTCTCGATGGAGGGGGACGTGGATGGGGCCCTGGCGGAGCTGACAGGCCTTTCGCTGGGTCTTGGTCCGGGCTTCCTGACTGACTGGCTGGAGCACGATCAATCGACGATTTTCCTGTGGCACCCCGGTATGGCGCCGTTGAACATGTGCTATGCAGCCGGCGACAGCAATGGGCCTGCTTTGGCCCGCCACTTTAATATCGTGAAGCCGTTAGTCGTCGATGGCCAGCTCCAGACGGACAAGCCCGCTACCATCATGCGTCTGTGGCATTGCGATAACGAGTATGTCATGACTGCCTTCCAAGGCAGGGCCATTCCCCCGCGGCGCAAGATCACGGGCAACAGCATCATGATTGAACTACCCGGGAAAGACGTTCCCGAACTTTTTGACAGGCTCATTCATGGCGGGATGCCGCATCATGTCCTTCTTTATTATGGGCATTGCGCGGAGACGTTTCGGCGGCTCGCCAGGCTTTTGCGTATTCGCTGGCTGGCGTAAGTTCCCAGGTTGAAAGTTTTGCAGCAGTGGGCCCCCGAGTAATCACAGATTGCGATTGTTAACGAGAGAGGCAGGCACAATATGACCATGAAGCCCCGGATTGCCAGGCATCATGTACTCAAAGAGATTCAGCGGCGAATCCTGGCTGGGGAAAGAAAGCCTGGAGATCGTCTGAGCCAGCAGAGCCTGGCCAAGGAGCTGGGCGTGGCCCAGGGTACGGTGAGAGAGTCCCTGCTCGAACTACAGTGGCTCGGACTTGTCGAGTCAGTGGACCGGCTGGGCGTTTTTGTGGAGAACCTTGATGCCGCCAGGATCTGCGAGGCATATCAGGTGCGGGAATTCCTGGAGGGGCTGGCGGCGAGACTCGCCTGCAACAATGCCGGTCGGGCGGATATTGCCACGTTGCGCAACATGGCGGATGACGTTCTGCGGCTTGCCCGAGAGAACAAAGAGCAGGAGATGGGGGCCTTCGATCGCGCCTTCCATCTCCAGATCACGAATCTGTCCCGGAACAAGATCCTTGTTCGCCTGGCGGAGACATACCGGATCCTGGGGATGGCGGTTCGGGCTTCGCGCGATCCGGAGATCGTCCATGAGGAACACCTGCGCATTGTGGAAGCGATCGAACACAACTTCGCGGATGAAGCGGAGAGACTAGCGCGGCAGCATGTGGTGGAAGCACGCCGGACGCTTGAACATCAGGTCGAGCAGGGCGGCTTTATTCCAAAATGGGTAGAGTGATTCACGCGCGAAAGCACATGAATGTTTGAAACGGCGATTCTTTAAAAATGACTCATTCCGGGCACATATTGCATAAGGCCTACCTGAATGGCCAGTGGATTTCCACGACGGACGAGATCGAGGTCGTGGATCCTGCCACGGGCAAGGTGTTTGCGCATGTTTGCGCGCTGGGCCAGAAGCAGATTCAGGAGGCCTTGAGCGCAGCGCATGAGGCCTTCCCACGGTGGCGCGCATTGACCGCCAGGGAACGCGGGCGGATGCTTACCGGCGTGGCAAACGAGCTGCAACGCCGCCGGGAAGACATTGCGCGCACCATCACGCTGGAAAACGGAAAGCCGCTGGCCCAGAGCAAGGGCGAAGTTACGATGGCGGAGGACCATCTGCGATGGTTCGCGGAAGAAGGGCTGCGGGCCTACGGAAGGACCATTCCACAGCAAGTTCAAGGCAAGCGGCACATCGTCATCAGGACCCCGATCGGCCCAGTCGGCGCAATTGCCCCATGGAATTTTCCTCTCGTCTTGTCAGTCCGCAAGGTGGCTCCGGCGCTTGCGGCTGGCTGTCCCGTGATTCTCAAACCCGCCAAGAAAACTCCGCTCTCCGGGGTGGCCCTTGCAGAGTGCATGGAGGCCGCCGGCATTCCCGCCGGCGTGTTCCAACTTGCGATTGGAGACGCCGCCATGATTGCCGGCGAATTTCTTGGAAATCCCTTGTGCAGGAAAATCAGTTTCACGGGCTCCACGGAGGTGGGACGGCTCCTGGTCCGCGGCGCCGCGGAAGCGATCAAACCACTCTCCCTGGAACTCGGGGGACACGCTCCGCTGCTGATCTTTGAAGATTGCGACCTGGATACGGCCGTGCGCGAGACGGTGATCGCGAAATTCCGGAACACAGGCCAATCCTGCATTGCCGCCAACCGCGTGTATGTGCAGAAGAGCATTTATGCGAAGTTCATGGACAGATTTATCGCTGCCACGTTGAAGCTGAAGGTAGGGAATGGTCTGGATGTAGGCGTGGATGTCGGTCCACTGATTGGAAAAGAGGCGTTAACGGCGGCATTGCGGCAGATTGAAGATGCGGTGGGGCATGGCGCCACCATCCGATGTGGCGGAAAACAGCTCTCTCCGCAGCACGGATACTTCCTCGAACCGACCATCCTCGATGGCATGACCGACGACTCCCTATGCATGAGGGAAGAAACATTTGCCCCGATCGCTCCTGTCAGCAGTTTTGAGACGGAAGAAGAAGGAATCAGGCGGGCGAACGAGTCGTGCTACGGCCTAAGCGCCTATGTAATGACTCGCGACATGGGCCGCATTTTCCGTTGCGCCGAACAGATAGAAGCCGCAACCATTGGCGTGAACGATGGCGCGCCCACAACCAGCCAGTGTCCCTTTGGCGGGATGAAACAGAGCGGGTGGGGTCGCGAATTAGGCAGCGAAGGGCTGGATGCCTTTCTGGAAACCAAACATATCTCCATGGCTGGCATATAGGTACATACAGAACAAAGGAAGAACAATAATGATTCATTTTCTTGTGCATGATTCATCGGATGATGTAGGTGTCGCAGTGGTTGATATCGCCGCCGGGACCCGTTGCTCGGGCCGGGAACTGGGGACAAACCAGGAGGTAACGGCGACCGCGATAGAAGATATTCCACTTGGCCATAAGATTGCACGCCGGGACTTCTCCGTGGGAGATTCCGTAACAAAATACGGCTGTGTGATAGGAAGGGTTGTTCAGCCCATTAAGGCCGGACAACTCGTGCATGTTCATAATCTCAAGACAAAAAGGTGGGCGTGATCATGAAATCGCGGAAGATCTTTGCATATAAGCGGGAGAACGGAAGAGTTGGCGTCCGCAATCATGTCATCATTCTGCCGGTGGATGATATCTCGAATGCGGCTTGCGAAGCCGTTGCGAATAACGTGAAAGGCGCCATGGCCCTGCCGCACGGTTACGGGCGCCTGCAATTTGGAGAGGACCTGGAGCTGTTCTTTCGGACCATGATTGGGATTGGAAGCAACCCGAACGTGGCGGCGGTGGTGGTGATCGGGATCGAACCGGGCTGGACACAGCGAATTGCCGACGGCATCGCCAAAACCGGCAAGCCGGTTGCAAGCTTCTCAATCGAGGGGAAAGGCGACATTCGGACGATTGCCGACGCTTCCTACAAGGCGAAGGAGCTGGTGCAGTGGGCCTCGGAGCTGCAGCGGACTGAATGCGAGTTGCATGAACTTTATATCAGCGTGAAGTGCGGCGAGTCCGATACGACCACCGGCCTTGCCAGTTGTCCAACGGTCGGCAACGTCATCGACAAGCACTGCGCCAACAAGGGAATTGCCTCGTTTGGCGAAACCACGGAGTTGACCGGAGCGGAACATATTGTCGCTGCCAAAGCCGCCAATGATGCCGTGCGGAAGCAGTTTCTCGCGGCCTTTGAGGACTACACGAATCTCGTCTTTTCTCAGAAGAAAGACGACCTTTCGGAGTCGCAACCCACCAAGGGCAACATCGCCGGCGGCCTCACCACGATTGAAGAGAAGGCCCTGGGCAATGTGGAAAAACTGGGAAAGAAGACCAAGTTTGTAGGCTGCCTGAAGCCAGGGGAAGCTCCTTCCGCTCCCGGCCTTTGGTTCATGGATACTTCCAGTGCCGCGGCGGAGGCGGTCACGCTCTGGGCCGCTTCGGGCGCGGTCGTGCACCTGTTCCCAACGGGACAGGGAAATGTCATCGGCAACCCGATCGAACCCGTGATCAAGCTGTCAGGCAATCCGAAGACGGTCGCCTTCATGAAAGAACACATCGATCTGGATGTATCGGGGATCCTGC
>CAYTQA010000169.1:0-7323 GCA_964439495.1 uncultured Terriglobales bacterium
CTTGTAGGTCTCGGCGTTCTTCTCGACGTCTTCGCGGCTCAGCGGCTTTCGGGTGAGCGAGCGGCCCGTGGGATCGCCGATCATTCCGGTGAAATCGCCGATCAGAAAGATCACGGTATGCCCAAGGTCCTGAAAGTGCTTCAGCTTGCGGATCAAAACGGTATGTCCCAGATGCAGGTCGGGAGCGGTGGGATCGAAACCCGCCTTCACCCGCATGGGCTTTCCGGTCTTGAAAGACTGTTCCAGCCGTTCGCGCAGGTCGGCCTCGCGGATGATCTCGGCCGCTCCTTTTTTGATGTATGCGAGCTGTTCGTCTACGGGAGGAAAATTCATGCGATCTGCTTGTACAGCTCCGAATCGCGGTGTTCGGTCAGTCCTTCGATGCGCGGCGAGTATTCCAGAAAATGCGGGGTGCGCCGGTGCGACTCGAGCGCGGCATCGTCCTTGTAAAGTTCATAGAGCAAAAAGCGGCGCGGGTCTTTGCGCGATTGGTGTACATCAAAGCGTATACATCCCGGTTCAGCCTGCACCAGGCGCACGTATGAGCGGAACATGTCCGCGGTTTCCTGTTCACGGCCGGTTTTAATCAAAAGAGAAACAGTCAGGCAGATCATCGCTTTCCTCGAAAGAACATTCTAAAGCATGTTGAACACGCCGGGGCCGCGGTCCTCAGATGCCATGCTTGACATAACATAGGAATCGGCATGGCCCCCGTTGGTAACGAACTGTTTCATCCCATTGATCAGGAAAGAATCGCTCTGGCTCTCCAGCTTTGTCTCGCTAATCCAAAATTGTGAACCAGTGCCGCTTTCGGAAAGAGCGAGGGTGGTTATATGACGCCCTTCGGCGATGGGCCCTAAAAACGTATGCTTATGGTAATCGGAAGCCTTGGCCGCTATGACCGCTGTCCCTACACAGTGCATGCCATAACAAATCGCGGAAGAAGAGCAGGATTCTGCAATCGCTTCGGTCACGGCGGCGGTCGCGACGAGCCCTTCGCCCGATCCCCCCACCTCTTTGGGGGCTGTAAGACCCATAAGTCCTCCTTTCGCGAGGACCTGAAACGAGTGCTGCGGCCATTCGCCAGCCTCATCCACCTGCGCAGCCACTGGCGCGATCCCTTGTCTGGCTAAAGCGAAGGCCCGTTCTTGCAGCGCGCGAACGGATGCCGGCAAGAGATCTCTTGCTGCTCTGTCAAAAATGTTCGGCATAACTTTTTAGTATATGGCATCCAAAGCCCAGATGAATGCTGCCCGCGCCTCGGTGTGCAACAGGCTTACAATTGGTAAACCATTCTTCCCGAACAACCCCGCCCAGGGGTTGATTCGGCCATTTTCTTCCTGATTTTCGGGCTATGTTCCGGCGGCGAGCACCGCATCGGCGATCCTGACCGCCTGCGCCACTGCCGAAACGTCATGCACGCGCACCACGTGGGCCCCCTTCAGCACCGAGGCGACCACCGCGGCAATGGTGCCGTTCAGTCTTTCATTCACGGCGGCGTCCCGGCCATCCCTGGCCAGGGTGCGCCCGATAAAAGATTTTCGCGAGGGACCGGCCAGCAGCGGGAACCCCAGCGATTGCAGCTCGTCGAGGCGCGCCAGCAAGGGATAATTTTCCTCAAAGCTCTTGCCAAAGCCGAAGCCCGGATCGAGGACGATGCGCTCGCGCTCCACGCCGGCCTCCATGGCGGCATGAGCATGGTCCCGCAACTCACCCATGACACAGCGCAACACCTCGTCTCCACTCAGTCGAGGCAGATTGCGCCATTCTTCGGGACGGCCGCGCGCATGCATGAGAACGTACCCGCATTGCAATTCCGTGATGGCGGCGAACATCCCCTGCCCCCATCTGCCGGCGCTGACGTCATTCACAATTTCCGCGCCCGCGCGTACTGCCTCCCGCGCGACCTCCGGCTTATAGGTATCCACCGAGAGCACGGCCCCTGGACGTTCGCGGCGCACGGCATCCATGACCGGAATGATTCGCCGCAACTCTTCTTCCGCGGCGACCGGCTGCCGCTTGCCTGGACGGGTAGACTCGCCCCCGATGTCCAGGATGTCCGCCCCCTCATCTAGGAGACGCAGGGCGCGTTGCACGGCCTGCTCCGGGGCAAAAAACTCTCCGCCATCGGAAAAGGAATCGGGCGTGACATTCACGATGCCCATGATCAGGGTGCGCCGGTCCAACGCGAGAGAGCGGCTTCGCAATTTCCATTGATAAGGTGGACGCGCCATAAAATTCCAATGTGTCTTAGAATACAGCTTCCATGCCGGCACAATTCCAACTCATCTCCGACAGCTCCCTGGCCCAGCTCGTCCGCCTGATGCGAGAGTTTTACGAGGCGGAGAAGCTTACCTTCAATGAAGAGGTTGCGACCCTCGCCCTGCGCAAGACGCTGCTCGATCCCAGCCTGGGCAGCGCTTATCTCGTCCTGCTGGAAAAAGAGGTCGTGGGATATTTTGTCCTCACCTATGCTTTCAGCCTGGAATTTCACGGCAAGTTCGCGCTGCTTGACGAGCTGTATGTCCGCGAAGCCTACCGCAAGCAGAAGCTGGGCAAGGCGGTGATCGAATTTTGCGAGGATATCTGCAGGAAGATGGGCATCAAGGCGCTTCGCCTGGAGGTCTCCCAGGAGAATACACTCGCGCAGAAACTCTACCGCGCCATGAGCTTCAGGCAGGAGCCGCGTCATCTGTTTACGAAGTGGGTATAAGCGCCGGCTGAACCGCCCAGGTTCAATGTTTTCTGCCGGGCCAGTCAAACCTTCGTCCGAGGATGCCTTTGAGAATCAGATGATCGGTGGAGCGGGTGGCGCCCACGCCAACTCCAAAATTTACCTCCCATTGGGGCGAGAGATTGAGGTCAATCGCTGGAAAAAACTGCTGTTGTTGCGCCGCAAGCGGATCGAACCCTGTGACCGGTCCCAGACTGCCGTAGTATTCCAATCCTCCGCTGACCGCCTTGTTGAAGTCGTAAGAAAATTTGAAGTTCGGGGAGAAGCCGAAACCCTGGCCCGCCGAGGCCCCATGAAAAGATTTGTCCAGGGCGGGATTGAAGGCGAGATACCAGCGTCCTATCTTCTTATCAACAATCGGACGGATCTCCCACGTCCAGGTATCGGCGGAAAAGAGCCGCCGCTGGTATCCGATCTCGGTGGAGAGGCTCACGCCGACCGGCCAGCCCCACGAATCAGGCGCGCGCACCCGCGGGCGGATATGATCTCCGACCCACTGCCATCCCGACTGCTCACGCGCGCTGGTAAACAGGTAAAAGCCGACCTCGAACCAGGGATTGATCCCCTCCGTGATTTCCAGGGTCTCGTGCACGGCATGGTTGGTGGGCTGCACGCCATCGACCGGGACCTTCGTGCCTTCGGCGGTGAAATTAGTATGCAGCTCAACCATGGTCGAGCCCTTGGGGACCGTATCGGCCCCATAAACCTGGATTTCATAATTGTCCTGCGCCCTGCCCGGAAGACATGCCAGGAACAAAAATCCCTGGAGGAAAAGTCCTTTGCGGACTGATGACAGCCGGAGCATATTCAAGTTTATACATGCGAAGGAAGGGCAGGACACGAATGAATTTCCAAATACGAAATTGCGAGACGCAATTCCTGCGTCCATTGGATCGTCAACGCCAGATTAAATTTCGATGGAGCGGAGCAGGCGAATGAGATGCTACAATCCGCGCCAATGAGAAAAATGCACCAGCGGGTCCTCGCCTCGCTTCTTTTATTTGTTTCTCTTTCCACCCTGGCGCAAACCAGGCCCTCGCCGGGCGAGGAGGCCGGCCCACGGCTTCAGCAGCGGATCGAGAACCTGCTTCGTTCCGATCCGGCAACGATGCGCGCCTTCTGGGGAATTGAAATCGAAGACGCCGCCAGCGGCGCTGTGCTTTATAGCCAGAACGGCGACCGGCTTTTCACTCCAGCCTCGAATACCAAGCTGTTCACCACCGCCGCCACCTTCGCGACCGTGGGCCCGAATTATCGCTTTCATACCACCATCGAAACCACCACACCCCCGGACAGCAAAGGGCGCATCCGCGGCGATCTGGTGCTGGTGGGGCGCGGCGATCCGAACCTCTCCGGACGGGTGCTGCCCTATAACCTGAAAACGGAGCGGGTCCCGCCCCATGCAAAGCCGCTGGAAGATATGGCCGACCAGCTGGTCAAGGCGGGGACCAAGGAGGTGGATGGCGATATCGTCGGGGACGACTCCTATTTCATCGACGAGCGATATGGAGAAGGCTGGGCGCAGGACGATCTGATGTGGGACTATGGCGCGCCCATGTCCGCGCTCACCATCAATGACAATGTTGTCTTTGCCGACATCAAACCCGGAGCGCATGTCGGGGACCGCGCCTCTGTCGACCTGGATCCGTATACCGAATATTTCCAGGTACAAAATCTGATCACCACATCCGCCGCCGGGACCAAGCGCAACATCGGCATCGATCGCGAGCCCGGCTCGTCACAGCTCATCTTCTGGGGAACGATCCCGCTGAACGATAAAGACGACGGCGAAGCGCTGGCCATCGACGAGCCCGCCCGAGCGAACGCGCAGCTTCTGCTTCGCATGCTGGAGCAGCGCGGCATCATTGTGCTTGGGACTGCCCGCGCAACGCACAAGCCCATCTGGCATTTCCCTCCACTGGTTGAAGGCGAGAATGCCGCTTATACGGATTCGCCGGTGGTGACCAATGTCCCCACTCCCACGCCGGTGGTGCTCGCCGAGCATAAGTCGCTGCCGCTGTTCGAGGACCTGCGCGTCATCAACAAAGTGAGCCAGAACCTCCATGTGGAACTGATGCTGCGACTGATGGGAAAGTTGAAAGGGCCGTCCGGCTCGATCTCCGGAGGGGCGCAGGTGGTGAAGGCCTTTTTGCAGCAGGCCGGACTGACTCCCGATGAATTTATTTTCTTCGACGGCTCGGGCATGTCGCGCCAGAACCTGGTAACGCCACAGGCGGTAGTGAAGCTGCTGCGCTATGCCTCCTCGCAACGCTGGGGAGCGGCCTTCCGTGAAACTTTGCCGGTTGCGGGGACCGATGGCTCGCTTTCCACGCGCTTTGTAGGAACGCCCGCACAGAAGCATGTCTTCGCCAAAACCGGATTGCTGGCCGAAGTCAATGCCCTATCCGGCTATGCCCAAACCAAAAGCGGCAGAGAGGTCGTCTTTTCACTGATCGTCAATCATCATCAGCTCACCTCTCATCAAGCCAAAGACATCCTCGATGGCCTCGTCATGGCAATTGTTGAAGAGGAGTAGCGCCGGGTTTTTGGATTTCAGGCGGAAGCATTGCCCAGGCGGCTATTGAATTCAAAATTAAAGATTGATGTAGAAGATGGCGTTTTCATTCTTCCTGGCCGCGGCGCCCGTTGTGGCGGCGCGTGCTTTCGCCGGCTTGGAGGCGATGGAGCAATGCAGGGCGGGAAAATTGAATTGCTGCGGACCGGCAAATGGAGAGGGACTCAGGCGGTACTCTCCCTCTGCCAACCGGATCTGTATTTCCGCCGGCCCGCATTGCAACCAGGCGCGCTGCCGCGCTCCGCAGCACAGATATAAGGAAAGCAGATCGCAGAACTGCAAGGCATCCACCAGCTTCTCGAGCTGCTCCTGGGGGCGCGCCGCCAGTTTCAAGAGCCGCTCCTGGCGCCCTTTTTCCCTGGCCACGAAACGTTCAAAGGCGCTCTGCCGCATACGCCCGGCGAGCCGCACAAAGTGGCTGCTGCCCAGATAGCCTCCAATCGGGGCAAATTTTTCCGCCGTCTCAATCGAAGCCGTCCATGCGCTGGTTGCCTCATCGGGGCTGGCATCGACGAAACTTGGCGGACAATTTTTCAGGCTTGAGGCCGAGGCGCGCAGCTCCTGAATGGCGGCGGCATCGCCGGCGCTCCATCCCGCATCATGCAGGGCGATGCAACGCGCAACCGTGGCGTCGATGGGGCCAAAGATCTCCGGTCGCAGCTTGGCGGCGATGTCACCGGACAACGCCGCATGGGCCGGTTGAGGGACCAGCCAGTATTCGGAGGCGTTCGCATGTTGCATTTCCTCGACCGCCTTCCATGCCGAAACCGTCTCCGCGTGCGGAGGCTGCGCCGAGGAATCGAAAACAGGACGAAGCACCATAAAGTCCACCTTCTTCCAAAATGCGTGCAATATAGAAGATAATAGAAATTTGAGACCGTTAGATAAATCTCCACTGCTTGTTCTGTTCGGCTCCGCGCTCCTGGTTTTCTCGCTGTTGTTCGCCGCCGGATGCCACTCCGCCCCAAAAGGGCCAGGTCCCACGCTCACCGCGCAGCAGAGGCGGGGGCAGCAGATATTTCAGGCAAATTGCTCGGTCTGCCACAACGCTTACAAGAACGAGCCTCTTCAGGGGCCGAGCCTGGCGCATCTCTACAAAAAAGACCTGCCCAGCAGCGGCAGTCCGCCGACCGACCAGCGGGTCCGCGAGACCATCCTGTTGGGGCGCAATATGATGCCGCCCTTCAATATGGCCCTGCAGGAGCGGCAGATCGATGACCTGATCGCCTACCTGCACACCCTCTAACTCCATGAATCGCGCCCAGGGAGCGCGGCATCGTACAATAGATTCGGATGTCTACCTTCGCCACAGATCTCGTCCAGATCGACCTCGCCCCGAAGCGGCCGCAGAAAAAGCCGGAGTGGCTGAAGGCCCGTGCGCCGATGGGCGAGAACTACCACGACCTTAAAAAGCTGGCCCGCAAGCTGGACCTTCATACCGTTTGCGAATCGGCTCAGTGCCCCAACATCGGGGAATGCTGGAACCATCGCACCGCCACCTTCATGCTGCTGGGAAACCTGTGCACGCGGCGTTGCGGCTTCTGCGCCGTTCCCAAAGGACGTCCGCTGGCCCTCGACTATGACGAACCACGCCGGGTTGCCGAGGCGGTCGCCCTCCTCGGGCTCAAACATGCGGTGATCACCAGCGTGAACCGGGATGACGATAATCTCGGCGCCGCCAAGGTATTTGCCGAGACCATTCGGGAGGTCCATCGGCAGGCCCCGGGCTGCCAGATCGAGGTGCTCATCCCCGATTTTCAGGGGCGGGAGGACGCGCTCCAGATCGTGCTCGATGCGCAACCTGAAGTGCTGAACCACAACACCGAAAGCGTGCCGCGCCTGTATCGGGCCGTCCGCTCCGGAGCGCGCTATGAACGCACCCTCAAGCTGCTGGCCAACGTGAAGCGCTTCGCGCCCCGGATGGTCTCAAAATCCGGCGTAATGGTCGGGCTGGGGGAAGAGATGCATGAGCTGCTCCAGGTCTTTCGCGACCTCGCCGACCGGCAACTCGACA